>JAUYSA010000391.1 GCA_030696545.1 Hyphomonadaceae bacterium | reverse complement strand
GACGACATCATGAAGGTGATGCTGCCGACGCTGGGCGACGAACGCCGCGAAACCTATTCGCCCTTCCTGCCGATCTCGCCCACCACCGGCCGCGTACTCTACGTGCCGATGAAAAAAGTCGATGCCAAAGCCGGCACAGTCACCTTCATCGACGAGAATGGCGAAGACACCACGCTCCCCGTCACCGGCGGCAATGTGAAGCTGCAATGGAAGCCCGACTTCGGAATGCGCTGGGCCGCCCTCGGCGTCGACTTCGAAATGTTCGGCAAGGACCATCAGGCCAACGCGCCGATCTACTCAAAAATCTGCAAGATCCTCGGCGCCGAGCCGCCGCACCAGTTCGTCTATGAGCTCTTCCTCGACGAAAAAGGCGAGAAGATTTCGAAGTCGAAAGGCAACGGCATCTCGGTCGAACAATGGCTGGCCTACGCGCCAGCCGAGAGCCTGTCGCTCTACCAGTGGCAGAAGCCGAAGACCGCGAAGAAGCTCTATTTCGATGTGATCCCGAAGGCCGTGGACGAATACCTCACCTTCCTCGACGCCTACGCGAAGCAGACGCCGGAACAGCAACTCGAAAATCCTGCGTGGCACATCCACGGCGGCAAGCCTCCGGCGAAATCCTCGCCAGTGTCATTCGCCATGCTGCTGAATCTCGTCTCCGCCGCCAACGCCTCGAACAAGGACGTGCTCTGGGGCTTCATCCGCCGCGAGGCGCCCAACGCTACGCCCGAAACCGATCCGCTGCTTGACCACCTCGTCGGCTACGCGCTGAAATACTACGCCGACTTCGTGAAGCCGCAGAAGAAATACCGAGCCGCGGACGAGAAGGAGCGCGCCGCTCTGGAAGACCTCGCCGCCCGCCTCGAAACCTGGACCGGCGCTCTTGATGGCGAGAGCCTGCAGACGATGGTCTTCGCCGTCGGCACCGAACACCAGTTCGAACCGCTCCGCACCTGGTTCACAGCGATCTACGAAGTCTGCCTCGGCCAGTCGCAGGGTCCGCGCTTCGGCGGCTTCATCGCGCTCTACGGTGTGAAGGAGTCAGCCCAGCTGATCCGTGACTCGCTCGCGCGTGGTTGATCATCAATTTGTCATCCCGGCCGCAGCGAAGCGGAGAGCCGGGAACCATTGTGAGAGCACGACAGCGTCGAAATAGATCCCGGATAGCGCTGCGCGCTTCCGGGATGACAGGCGGTGAAGGTCAGTGAAAAGCGAGAACAGAAAAGATGATTGTCAGCACATAGCAAAGCGTCGCCAGCGGTCCGAGGCTCAACAACAGCTTCGCCACCTTGGGCTCGCGCCGCGCCTTCTGATAGACCATCAGTGTTGACACGGTCGCGAACGTGACCGCGCATGCAAAGCCGACCTTCATCCAGAACATCGGGCCCATCGCGCCGCTGAAGTCGGACGCAATCATCAGGCCGATGCCGGTCGGCCACATCAGAACCAGCCCCGACATCGACAGATGCGTCAGCGCCGGCCCGATACCTCGTACAGGTCCGCCCTTGGCCTTCTGCGCCGGCGTTGCGAGCGCCAGCACAACGGTCCCGCCGAGTCCGCCGGTGACTCCGAGCATCAGGCCAAGAAAATGGAAGATCAGCAGAATGTCAGTCATCACTC
This sequence comes from Hyphomonadaceae bacterium, assembly GCA_030696545.1. Lineage (GTDB taxonomy): Bacteria > Pseudomonadota > Alphaproteobacteria > Caulobacterales > Hyphomonadaceae > UBA7672. Next base: position 6,507 of record JAUYSA010000391.1, on the reverse strand, counting down.
GCGGCATAAGGTGAGCCGCGGAACGGGGCAATCAGGTCCGCCCAATCAGGTCCGCCCCATCACGTCCGCATAGGGCAGCGAACCAGCTCCTCAGGATCGCCATCGCTGATCCGCACCCGCATCTCCAGCCGGCTGGGCTTCACGCGGAAGAACAAGACGTCCTCGCTTTCCTGTCCGCCAGCCAGGCAACGGGCATCCGCCCGCCAGACTTCCCCGCCATCCGATTCCGTCTGGCGCACCTGGCTGAACACGCAGAAGCGCTGTTTCCGGATGCCGACGCGATTGGTTTCGATCGTCCACACCTTGCGGGAGTCAGCGCAGTCATTCGTCACGGCCGCCCACTCGCCGGCATAGGGTCGTTCACCTGCATCGCCGGGCAACCGCTCAGACTCATTGGAAGGCGCGGCGGCCGACGGCCCCGTCTCATCGCCCTGAGGCGCGTCGCAGGCTGTCGCCAGCGTCAGCACCACAACACAAGCAAGACCACGCACTGAAGCCGCTCCGTGAATTTCGCCACTTAGCGCCTGAGTTTGGGTCGTTGCGCAAGGGGGAAGGTCGGCGCATCCTGACATTTCCAGATTGTAAGGGGTCAGAGATGCGCGATTCTCGCAGCGCGCTCGCATGTTGGACCGCAGCCGCCGCTGCGATGGCGATGCTCGCTCCGCTGGCATCCGCTCATCCTACGTCAGTCGAACTCGCCGCCAAGTTCGCGCGTGGCGAGTATATGGCCGCCGCAAGCGAAGCCGAGGCTGCCGCAAGCGCGGACGATCTCGCATTCGCCGCCCGCTCCCTCCTCGCCTACTGCATGACCGGAACGCAGGAACCTGACGCCGCGATTATCGAGCGCGCTTCGCGCGACGCTGAAGCCGCCCTGAAGATCAAACCGGATCACGAGGAAGGCCAGCTCCAGCTCGCCATCGCGCTCTCACTGAAAAGCCGGCGGATGGATGCCATGACGGCATGGAATGCCGGCTACGGCGAGAAGGGCCGCAAGCTGGCCGAGAAGGTGCTCAAGGCAGACCCCTCAAATTACTACGCATACGGGTTCCTCGCCGTCTGGAATGTCGAGGTCGAACGCCGCGGCGGCGGCTTCGGCGCGTGGGTCATGGGCGCCAGCCTCGACAAGGCGCGCAGCAATTATCAGGCGGCCACCCGGCTGGCGCCCGACGATGTCGGCATCCACTGGCAATACGCCCGCGCGCTCGCCGCGCTGGATGCAAAAGCCTATGCTGCCGAGGTGAATCTCGCACTCAATCGCGCCCTGTCCGCTACTGCCAACGACCATGTCGAGCGGGTGATGCAGACTCGCGCCGCCGTGTTGGCCAATGTCCTGAAGGGCGACAAGACTGCAGCCCGCAAGCTCGCGGAAGTGATGCTTTGACAAGGCCGGAAGCGAAACGCGCAATGGCCGCCTTCGATCAGGTGCGCGCCATCCTGCATGGCGAATGGGATCCGATCGGCTGCGGCGTCCCCATCGATGAATACGACAGCTACGTCTGGCCCGTGCTGGAGCTGCTGCAGAAGAAAGCTGGGCGCGCGGAAGTCGAAGCCTATCTGCGCTGGGCTGCCGACGAGGCGATGAGTTCGCCTGTGCCGCCCGAACGCCTTGCGTCCGTGCTGGAAAAACTGATGGCGCTGTCTGTCGCTTAAGAAAAATCCTCCGGCCGGAGCCGGAGGAGAAGGCGGCGCGAGAGGCCGGGCAGTCAGGCCATCGCGCTGGCGCGGCGCAGACCGATGATCTGCAGCTCTGCGAAGACGGCGACCGTCGCCGCTTGCGCGACAATGAAAACCTTGCCGAGCAGGGTAGGCGCGAACGCCGGCCCGAACGCCACGAACAGGCTGGCCGCCACCCAGGCGAAGTTGATGGCGATGATGGTGGCGATCAGCGCGGATGGTGCGCTGCCGGCACGCACGATCATCGCCAACATCGCCACGAACGGAACCAGCGCCACGCCAGCCCAAAACAGCAGGCCTGAGGGCAAGCCAAGCAAGGCGTGCGTGAAATCCGCTCCGCCAATCATGGCGAGGCCGGCCGCGCCGCTCACGACGGCGTCAGCTAGCAGGACTTTGCGGAGGTAGGAGGAGAGGGCAGGCATGGGCAGCTCCTGTGTTTGCCGGTCTGATGAGGCAAACATGGCGGGCCGATTGCACGCTGGCGATTACGCGAGGGGTAATGGAAGCGCGGATCGTGTAGGGCTATCGTCTCCTCATGATGAAACAGCAGACATCCGACCGGCCGGCCAAAGTCGGAGACCTGATCAAGGAATGGCGCGCCCGCCGCCGCCTCAGCCAGCTTGATCTGGCGCTTGAAGCAGGTGTTTCCCAACGCCATCTCAGCTTCGTCGAAAGCGGCCGCTCAGCGCCGTCGCGCGACATGGTGGAGACGTTGTCCGAACATCTCGGCTTGCCCTTGCGCGAGCGCAACGTGTTGCTGCTGTCAGCAGGCTTTGCGCCTGCCTTCGCGGAGCGGAAACTGACCGATCCGTCCATGAGCGCCGCGCGCGCCGCCGTAGAGCTTGTGCTGAAATCGCACGAGCCCAACCCGGCTCTCGCGATCGACCGCTACTGGAATCTTGTGACGGCCAACGCAGCCGTCGCTCCATTACTGGGGCTGGTCAGTGACAAGAGCCTGCTGGAAGGCGCCGTGAACGTCCTGCGCATTTCGCTACACCCGGGCGGCCTTGCGCCCTACATCGCCAACCTCGCGCGCTGGAAGTCGCACGTGCTCTGGCGGCTGAACGAGCAGATCAATGTGACCTGCGACCCAAGATTGATCGACCTGGAACGTGAACTCGCAGCTTATCCCGCGCCGCCGGCGCTCAAGGGAAAGCCATGGGATGAAGCCGACGCGATCGCACTTCCGTTTGAATTGAACCTCGGCGGACAAGCGCTGTCCTTCATCACCACGACGACCGTATTCGGCACGCCCGCCGACGTCACGCTGTCAGAACTCGCGGTGGAAGCCTTCTTCCCAGCTGATGCAGAAACCTCCGCCGCAATGCAGGCGATGGCGAAAGCGCGTCAGAACTGAATTACTGGCTGGCCCAGAGAATGCGCGCCATCCACGCCAGATCGCCACGCGCCAGCTCGCGCGGAGCATAGGCCGGGTTCAGCGACAGCAGCTCGACCAGCCGCTCGGTCTGCCGTCCAAGCACCTTGGCCAGAACCTCGCCATCCCGCGTGCGCGCAACCACGCGGTCGCCGCGCCGCACAGCCGCGCCGGGCGCAACGACGATGCGGTCGCCGCGCCGGTAAACCGGCTCCATCGAGTCGCCCGTAATCTCCAGTGCATAGACGGTATCGGTCTCCAGCCCGGGGAAGCGCACCTCCTCCCAGCCATCGCCCACCGGAAAACCAGCATCATCGAAATACCCGTCCGTGCCCGCCTTCGCGAAGCCGAGCAGGGGGGCTGTATGTCCCTGCCGTCCCTCGGCCAGCGCCGCGAAATCCTCGAGCGACGTTCCCACCGCTTCGAGCGCCTTCATCAGGCTTTCCGTCGACAACCAACGCGGAGAGCCATCCGCCCCCGCGCGCTTCGACTTGTTGAAAGCCGTGGCATCAAGCCCGGCCCGCTTCGCCAGCCCCGACGCCGACAGTCCATGCTGCTCGGCGAGGGCGTCGACCGCCTTCCAGATGTCTGTGTGGCGCATGGCGTGGGCCTTTCGCGAAATAGGACGCGATACCTAGATATAGGAAATTAGTCCTATACGCAACGCTGCGGCGATGTCCCTGCCTGAAATACGGGCGCATCCACAGGGTTATATCGAGGCCTTTTGCTATGTTAGTTCATTGAACATGCAACGCTTTTCCGTGTTGCGCTTTGATGGTTGCAGGCAATCCCGCCGGTTGAATACCCTCGCCAATTATCGCAGAAGGTGGGGCCGCCGGGTCCTCCGGCGCATCAAGGCACACGGGCCTCACGGGCTCGCGGAGTAGATGGAACTTCTGATCCTCGTACTGCTGATCCTGATCAACGGCGTTTTCGCGCTGTCTGAGATGGCGATCGTTTCCTCCCGCAGACCCCGGCTGAAGGCCATGGCCGATCGCGGCAATGCGGGGGCCAAGATCGCGCTGCAGCTGCTGGAAGATCCGTCCAAGCTTCTCTCCACCGTGCAGATCGGCATTACAGCCATCGGCGTCATCGCAGGCGCTTACGGCGCAACCTCGCTGGCCGATGACATGACGCCATGGGTCGCCAGCCTGCATCCGGCGCTTGTTCTACACTCAGCCAGCATCGCCTTCGGCGTGGTCATCGTGCTCACCACCTTTCTCTCGCTGGTGCTGGGCGAACTGATCCCGAAACGCCTTGCCCTGGCGTCTCCTGAATTCTTTGCCTCTGCCATGGCCCCGATGATGCGCTTCATCGAGATGGCTGCCTCCCCAGTCGTCTGGCTGCTGCGCACCGTCACGGAAAGTATCGTCCGCCTCCTCGGCCTCCACCGCACGCGTCAGGAAGACGTGACCGAGGAAGAACTCCAGTCCCTCATCGTCGAAGGCGAGAGAGCCGGCGTCATCGAGGAAGAAGAGCGCGACATGATCCAGAGCGTGATGCGCCTCGGCGACCGCTCGGTGAAAGCCATCATGACGCCGCGCATGGAAATGATCTGGCTCGATCCAGCCACCCCGCGCGACGAACTGCTCAAGGAAATCTCCGACAGCGGCCACTCGCGCTTTCCCGTCGCCGATGGCGATGCGGACGAACTCGTCGGCATCGTGCAGACCAAGGAACTTTTCGCTCACCTCGCCCGCACCGGCGAGGTCGATCTCAAGGCCGTGATGCACGCGCCGCAATTCGTCCCCGAGACGATGCCAGTGCTGCGGCTGCTCGAAGCGATGCGGGGCAATCCCGTTCGCATGGTCATCGTGTCGGACGAATACGGCGCCGTCCTCGGTCTCGTCACGGCGGCCGACCTGCTGGAATCCATCGCAGGCGACGCAGCCCTCAGTGAAGACGAAGGCCTGTCCCCCCCGGTCCTCCGTGACGATGGCAGCTGGCTTGTCGATGGCATGACGCCGGTTGATGAGTTCGAGCAGCTTGTCGGCGTGCGTGGCCTTGATGACGACGAAGGCTATTCAACCGTCGCCGGCTTCGTGATGCACCTGCTGCGCACCGTGCCGAAGGAAGGCGACAAAGCCGTTCGCGAGCCATTGCACTTCGAGGTCATCGACATGGATGGCCGCCGCATCGACAAGGTGCTTGTCCGCAAGGTCGAGCCCGCCGACGATGATCCAAGCGGCTGAGCCGAACTACAGATCCACGCCCGCCCGCTTCAGTCCCAGCATGACGATCTTGTTGAGCAGGTCGGCATAGCTCGTGCCGGCGTGCAGCGCCGCTTGCGCATACTCCTGGCTCTCCGCGATCTCTGGATTGGGATTCGCTTCGATGAAGTACGGGATGTTGTCCTTCGACAGCCGGAAGTCGATCCGGCAATACCCGTCCAGCTCGAGCGTATGGCTGATGCGCTTGGCCAAGGTGCGGATCTTGGTCACAACGGGAGTCGGTAAATCCTGCGCCGGACCCTGCAGGATGCCGCGCTTCTCCTGATAGATCGGATCGTGCTTCACCTTCTCGGTGGCAATGGCATGTGAGCCTTCGGCGAGGTTCGAGAAGCTCAGCTCCCATACCGGCAGAACCTGCAGCCGGTCATTGCCCAGAACGCCGACATAGATCTCTCGGCCTTCGATATACTGCTCGGCGATCGCTGGCGTGTTGAGCCGCTTGTGAATGAAGGCCACGCGCTCAGCCAGCTTCTCGTCCGTATCCACGATCGAAGCCTGCGCGATGCCAAGGGAGGCATCTTCCCACAGCGACTTCACGATCAGCGGGAACTTAAGGCGGCCCGGACGGCGCGCCTTCTTGCCCATCGGGAAAACCGCAAACGCCGGCGCCGGTACGCGGTGATATTTGAGCAGCTTCTTCGACAGGTCCTTGCCCCGCGCCAGCATCATACCGCGCGGATTGCAGCCGGTGTACGGAACGCGCAGCAGCTCCAGCAACGCCACCACGTTCTGCGCGTACAGAGACTCGCCGTGGAACTCCTCGAGCATGTTGAAGACGATATCCGGCTTCCAGTTCTCGACCGCGTCGCGGATCGGGGCCAGCTCGGTCTGCACGCCCAACATGCGCACTTCGTGGCCATTTTTGCGAAGCGTCGTGGAGACGTCGTATTCCGTTTTCCAGACATACGTCTCCGACTCTGAAAGCCCCTCGATACTGTCGGGCGGAATCAGGTCGGGGTGCGCCAGCGCAAGAATACGAAGTGGTTTCATACCGCGAACCACTGCCGGCGGGATGTGTGGAGCTGGTGCGCCACCTTGTTGTTGATCAGTCGTACCATCGATTTCCGCAATTCGCCTTCAGTGCCCGGAGCGCGCAGTTTCAGCGCGCGCGCGCGGTGGATCAGCTGGTCGATCGTGTGATCCAGCGCAAACTGATAGGCGCCCGAAACACGCCAGGCCGCATCGCGGATCTGTATGCGGTTCTTGCGCAGGAACGCAGACGCTGGC
>JAUYSA010000350.1 GCA_030696545.1 Hyphomonadaceae bacterium | reverse complement strand
TGGCGTTCTTGAGCTGGCCGGCATCCTGACGGCCTTTGTAGGCGGCATCGCCATAGGCGAACTCAGGGGGGTATTGGGCGTAGAGCTTGCCTGACGGTCCGATCGCTTCGGAGAGGATGCGCGAATACCAGCCGCGGCCGCCTTCGAGTTCGAGGATGGTTTCGCCGGGGCGGATATTCATGAAGGCGAGGACTTCAGCGGGCTTGCGCGCTGCGTCGTCAGCCTGGTCGGCGCCTTGAAGCGCTTCGAGCTTCACGGCGCGGTCGGGCGCGGCGAGGATCGCGGCATAGTCGGCCGCGGCGAGTGGCGGCGGGCCAGACATCGTGCTGCAGCCCATGGCGAGCAGCGCAAAGGCGCTGGCGGCGAATGCGAGTTTCATGGTGGTGTCCCTCCCCGGACAAAAGGCGCGGACCGCATGTGCGATCCGCGCCTCGTTGCAGTCAAGTCAGCAGACAGCCGATCAAGCGGCCGTTAGGGCTTCGTGTAGCGCAGCAGGAACTGGTCAGTCTTGCCCTGCACGGCGGGGTCGAAGACGCCCTTGGTGTGGTCGTCCGCCGGGTTGGCGAGCAGCGTGCTTTCCTCGTCGAGCGCGAAGCCGGCGGTGGTGGCCATCGCCTTCACGGGCAGCGGGTCGATGCGGTGCAGGTCGTTGCCCGACGTCGTCGGCGTGCCGGCGGGGGCGACGTGGTCCATGATGATGAACGAGCCGCCGGATTTCAGGATGCGCGCGACTTCAGCGAAGGCTTTCGCCGGATCACCCATCACGGCGTTGCCGCAGGCCTTGGCGCAGTAGAGTTCGTGCGGGCCCTGGAACCACGTCACGACATCGACCGATCCGTCGGCCGCGTCGAGCTTGTCGAACGGCGACCATGAGACGGTGACGTTGGCGAGGCGGTTGTCTTTCAGGCGCGCGGCGAGGGCGTCCTTGTAGAAGCCTTCGAACTCTTTCGGGGCCTGCATGATGACCTTGCCGGACGGACCGACGGCCAGCGACAGCAGTTCGGTGTAATAGCCGGCGCCGGCTTCCATCTCGAACACGGTCTGGCCGGGCGCGACTTTCGAGAAGGCTAGGATTTCTGCGGGCTTGCGGTTGGCGTCCTTGGCCATGTCGTCGGCGATGCGGCCAGTCGAGGCGACAAACGAGGCATAGTCAGGGCCCGGCGGCGGGGCCGGGGTTTCGGCCACAGGCGTGGGCTCCACGGGGGCGGGCGTTTCGCCGCCACAGGCTGTTGCGAAGGCCAGCGCCGCAAGCGACGCCCCAGCGATTTTCCAGAGGTTATTGGTCATGATCGTCTCCCTGCCGGCGCCATCGCGCCGCTACGGCCGAACATACACCGGAGCCGATACCGGCACAGCCGGTCAATTCTTTCATGTCCTTCACACAAATACGATCACTTGACGTTGAGGAACCAGTTCCTGTGGAACCCGGTTTGGGGTTACTCTCACGTCAAACCAAACGCGCCACGCAAAGAAGACGCGTCATCCCACAGGAGGACTACCATGCGGATGTTCAAACCCGCGCTGACCGCTCTCGCTATTGTGCTCATGGCTGCTCCCGCCATCGCCCAGGTTCCGCGCGCCCCAGACGGCAAGCCGGACCTGACCGGAATCTGGAGTAACGCCTCGCTGACGCCGCTGTCGCGCGCGCGCGGTGTTTCCTCGCTGGTTGTCACCAAAGAGGTCGCCCAGAAGATGGCCGATAGCACCGCGATCGCGGGTGTTCCGGCTGACGATCCCGAGTTCAACCGCAACGCGCGTTACTCGGACCCGACCAAGGGCGCGCCTGAAAAGGGCGGATCGGATTTCGGTCTCAAGGGCTATGACAGTTTCTGGGTCACGCCCGGCACCATGCTGGCCAATGTGAAGGGTGAATACCGCACCTCGAACATCATCGATCCGCCAAACGGCCAGCTGCCGTTCAAGGACCCGGCCGCGCAGGCCAGGAAGGCGATGGCAGGCTTCCAGCGCTACATGACCGGCAACGCGCCGTATGAAGGCCCGGAAGAGACCGCGATCTCGGAACGCTGCCTGATCGGCTTCGGCCAGACCGGCGGCCCGGGAATGCTGAGCGTGCTGTACAACAACAACTATCAATTCGTGCAGACGCCGAGCCACCTGATGATTCTGGTCGAGATGGCTCACGACGTGCGCGCCATTCCGATCTTCGCGAACGCTGATGAAGCGCGGAAGAACCACCGCCCGGCGGCGATCAAGCCGTGGCTGGGCGACACTGTCGGCTGGTGGGAAGGCGACACTTTCGTGATGGAGACGATCAATATCAACCCGCTGCAGGCCGAGAACCAGTCGTTCCCGATCTCGGATAGCGGCGTTGTCACCGAGCGCCTGACGCGTACGAGCGAGAAGGACGTCCATTACGAGTTCACGGTCAACGATCCGGAGACCTACACCCAGCCGTGGAAGGCCGAGCTGAGCTTCTACCCGACGACGCAGCTCTACGAATATGCCTGCCATGAGGGCAATTACGGGATGCACGGCATTCTGGCCGGCGCGCGTGAGAAGGAACGTCAGGCTGAGGCGGCGAAGGCCAAGCCGGTGAAGACCAAGGCGGTCAAGGGCGGCCAATAGGTCTGCCAGCATTGACTGACTGACGCGAGAAATTGCGATTACACATTGAGGGGCGCGCTTTCGGGAGAAGGCGCGCCCCTTTTGCGTGAGGCCGGGCGGATGCTTCGCACATTTGGGTGAGGCGCTTTCTGAGGCGCACTTCCGGGTTAAGCTTTCTACAAACGAGTGCGCCACGCCGATGACGCGCCGCCAACAGGAGGAAGACTATTATGCGGACGCTGAAACCGGCGCTGACCGCGCTTGCCTTTGCGATTCTGGCGACGCCTGCCATGGCGCAGATCCCGAAGGCTGCGGACGGAAAACCAGACCTCAGCGGCTTCTGGAGCAACGCATCCCTCACGCCGCTGGCGCGTGCGCCGTCGGTCAAGTCGCTGGTGGTGGACGAAGCTGAAGCGCACAAGCTCGCCGCTGGCGTCGCGATGGCGGGTGTGACCGAAGAAGGTTTCAAGGGCGCGACTTACTCTGACCCGACGAAGGGTGCGCCGCCGAAGGGCGGCAAGGATTTCGGCGTGCAGGCCTACGACTCGTTCTGGATGGATCCGGGCGCGAGGCTCGCCATCGTGAAGGGCGAGTGGCGTACGTCCAACATTGTCGAGCCTGCGAGCGGGCAGGTGCCGTTCCTTGATCCTGCCGCCCAGGCGACGCGGCGCGTGCTCAACCGTGAACGGTATGAGACGGGCAACGCAGCCTATGAAGGACCGGAAGCAACAACGCTGTCAGAGCGCTGCCTGATCGGCTTCGGCCAGACGGGCGGGCCGGGCATGATGAGCGTGCTGTACAACAATAACTATCAAATGGTGCAGACGCCGGATCACATGCTGATCCTTGTCGAGATGGCGCACGATGCGCGCGTCGTGCCGATCTTCGCCAGCGCCGATAAGGCTCGCGCCGGCCACAAGCCCGCGACGATCACGCCATGGCTGGGCGACACGGTCGGCTGGTGGGAAGGCGATACGTTCGTGATGGAGACGGTGAATGTCCGGCCGCTGCAGGCGGAGAACCAGGCGTTCCCGCTGTCCGCCAAAGGCGTGGTCACGGAGCGGCTGACGCGCACGAGCGACAAGGACATCTTCTACGAGTTCACCGTCAACGATCCTGCGAACTACACGCAGCCGTGGAGAGCGGAGCTGAGCTTCTACCCGTCCAAGGGGATGTTCGAATACGCGTGCCACGAAGGCAATTACGGGATGCACGGCATCCTTGCCGGGGCGCGGGAAAAGGAACGTCAGGCAGCTGCGACGACCAAGCAAATCAAGTCAACCAAGCGCGGCAAATAGGAGGATCACATGCGCAGGCTCAAACCAGCACTGATAGCTCTCGCGGTCGCGATGATGGCGGCGCCGGCGATGGCGCAGGTTCCAAGGGCGGCAGACGGCAAGCCCGATCTTTCCGGTTTCTGGACGCAGGCGTCGCTGACGCCGCTGATCCGGTCGCCGGCCAACAAGTCGCTGGTGGTCAGCGAGGAGGAAGCAAAGCGGATTGCCGCGGCGGTTCCAATGGCAGGCGTAACCGAGGAAGGCTTCAAGGGCGCGACCTACTCCGACCCGAACAAGGGTCCGCCGCCCAAGGGCGCCAAGGACTTTGGCGTGCAGGGCTATGACTCCTTCTGGATGGATCCGGGCGCGCGACTGGCGCAAGTGAAGGGTGAGTGGCGCACGTCCTACGTGGTCGAGCCGGCCAGCGGCCAGCTTCCCTATCTCGATCCGGCCGGGCAGGCGAAGAAGCGTGCGCTGCGGTCGGAACGCTACGAGACAGGCAACGCTGCCTATGAGGGACCTGAGGCCACGAACATTGCAGAGCGTTGCCTCATCGGCTTCGCCAACGCGGCTGGCCCGGGTATGCTCAGCGGGCTGTACAACAGCAATTATCAGATGGTGCAGACGGCGGATCACATGCTGATCCTTGCCGAGATGGCGCACGATGCTCGCGTCATTCCAATCTTCGCGAGCGCCGAGAAAGCGCGCGCCAGCTATCGTCCCGACGCGATCAAGCCCTGGTTTGGTGACACCGTCGCCTGGTGGGAGGGCGACACGTTCGTGATGGAATCCACCAACATCAATCCGCTGCAGGTTGAGGCGCAATCGTCCTTCCCGATCTCGGAGAAGGCTATCGTCACAGAGCGGCTGACGCGCACGGGCGAGAAAGACATCCACTACGAGTTCACGGTCAACGATCCCGAGACCTATACGCAGCCGTGGAAGGCCGAGTTGAGCTTCTATCCGTCGCCGGGCTGGTACGAGTACGCGTGCCATGAGGGCAATTACGGGATGCACGGCATTCTGGCCGGCGCGCGTGAGAAAGAGCGCCGGGCGGCGGTGAATACCAAGTCATCGAAAGCCAAGGGCGGCCAGTAGAGCATGCCTTTTCGGAAAGCGATCGGGGAGAATTGAGGATGCCGATGCTGAAACGAGCGCTGACTGCACTGGCCATCGCGATTCTGGCGTCGCCCGCCCTGGCGCAGGTTCCCCGATCGGCGGATGGAAAGCCGGATCTCACCGGCTTCTGGACGCACGCGTCACTCACGCCGCTGGCGCGGGCGCCGTCGGTCAAGTCGCTGGTTGTGGACGAAGCTGAGGCGCACAAGATTGCCGCTGGCGTCCCGATGGCGGGCGTGACCGAAGAAGGTTTCAAGGGCGCGACTTTCTCTGATCCGAACAAGGGAGCGCCGCCCAAGGGCGCCATGGATTTAGGCGTGCAGGCCTACGACTCGTTCTGGATGGATCCGGGCGCGAGGCTTGCCATCGTGAAGGGCGAATACAGGACGTCACACGTTGTCGAGCCGGCCAACGGCCTGCTGCCGTTCAAAGATCCAGCCTTGCAGGCAAAGCGCCGCGCATCGAACACGGAGCGCTACCAGACCGGAAATGCCGCTTATGAAGGCCCGGAAGCCACGACGCTGGGCGAACGCTGCCTGGTCTTCAGCGGCCTTGGCGGGCCGGGCATGATGAGCGGCCTGTACAACAACAATTACGAAATGGTGCTGACGCCGAACCATTTGATGATCCTGGTCGAGCAGGTTCACGATGCGCGCATCGTGCCGATCTTCGCGAGTGCCGAGAAAGCGCGTGCGAGCCACAAGCCGGCGGCGATCCAGCCATGGCTGGGCGACACGGTCGGCTGGTGGGATGGCGACACACTCGTGATGGAGTCCATCCATATCAAGCCGAAGCAGCAAGAGAACCACTCCTTCCCCGTCTCGCCGAGCGCCGTGATCACCGAGCGGCTGACGCGCACGGACGAGAAGAACATTTTTTACGAATTCAGCGTCAACGATCCCGAGACCTACACGCAACCGTGGAAGGCTGAGCTGAGCTTCTATCCCTCGGATGGCGTCTATGAGTACGCCTGCCACGAAGGCAATTATGGGATGCACGGCATCCTCGCCGGCGCGCGCGAAAAGGAACGTCAGCGCGCGGCGGCGACGACAACGAAAGTGAACACGATCAAAGGCGGGCAGTAACGCTAGTTCCCCAGCGTGAACCCGAGGCCCGGTTGCATTGCGCAGCCGGGCCTTTAGTTTCGCGGCACAAACCGGGGAACATACATGGCAATCACACTGTACGACGCAACGGCAGCGCTTTTTATCCAGACGCTTGGCGCCATGGAAGGCTTCCTCAAGCGCGGGCAGGCGCATTGCGAAGACAACAACATCCCACTGGGCGAGATCATCGAGACACGTCTTTTCACTGACATGCTGCCGCTGCGCTATCAGGTGCAGGCGACGATCGGGCATTCGGTCGGCGCGATCGAAGGGGTGAAGGGCGGGGTGTTCAAACCGCCCTATGGCACGCCGACATCCGACTATGCGGCGCTGCAAGCGGAAGTCTCCGCTGCGCTGGCCAAGCTGAAATCCTACACGCCTGACGAGATCAACGTGCTGGAAGGCAAGGACGTGATCTTCAATCTCGGTGATCGCCAGATGCCGTTCACTAGCGAGGGTTTCCTGCTGACCTTCTCGCTGGCCAACTTCCATTTCCACGCAACGACCGCCTACGACATCCTTCGTTCCAAGGGCGTGCCGCTGGGCAAGCGCGACTATCTCGGCCGGATCAGGATGAAGACCTGATCTTCAAGCATCACTTGAAGAGGGCGAGGTCCACCGCGTCGCCCATTACCTTGTAGCCGGCATCGTTCGGATGCAGCCAGTCGCCGGACTGGAGGTCAGCCCTCATCTTTTTCGGGTTGGCCGGGTCGCGCGTGGCTGCGTCGAAGTCGATGAAGCCTGCGGCTTCGGTGTTGGTGCGGATCCATGTGTTGACCTGGCTGCGCACGGTTTCGCCTGCTTCCTGATAATAGCGAGCGCCCTCATAGGGCAGGAGCGTTGCGAGATAGACCTTCATGCCGCGCGCTTCGGCGCGTTCGATCATCTGGCGGTATCCGGCGATGAGTTGGGCGGCGGTGGGCGGGTTTGCCGCGCCCATGCCGATGTCGTTGACGCCTTCGAGGATAACCAGCCAGCTTGCATTCGGAACGGAGAGCACGTCGCGATCAAATCGGGCGAGGGCGGCTTCGCCGAAGATTGGCGATTGCCACGACAGGATGCGGTTGCCGGCGATGGCCTGGTTGGAGATCGGGCGTGGATTGCCTACGGCGGCGAGGCGCTCTGCGAGCACATCCGGCCAGCGCCTGTTGGCGTTGATGGTGGAAGCGGTGCCGTCGGTGATCGAGTCGCCGAAGGTGACGATCGTGCGAGGATCAGCGCGCGTGACTTCGACGCCGGAGATGAAGGCGCGGTTAGTGAAGGTTGAGGCAGGCTCGAACGCCGCCTGAGTGTGGTTGCCGGGCGCGGAGATGTAGGCCGTAGCCGTGCCTGCGAAATGGCACGTGCAGGGGCCGGTCGCGGTCGGCAGGAAGATGCTGATCGAGAGCGAGTCGAGCGCTTTTACGTTGAGCGTGACCGGGTCGCTGAGCAGCGGCGCGCCTGCAGGAATGGTGACGGACGGCTGCGCGCCGAAGGTCAGCGTCCTGAATTCGCCGGTGGGTTTGCCGTCCGCGCCTGCCATCGCAATTGTGGCGGCGCCGATCTCCAGTGGCTTGTCGCTGTATTCGTTGGTGAAGCGGATGCGAACCGCCGAGCCCCCTGTGCTGAGGCGTATGACCTGACGAACTGTCTGGTTTTCGAACGACTTCCCGCCGGACGGAGGAATGGTCGGCGAAGCGCCCCAGGCGCCGGCCCAACCTGATGGCGGCTGAGATGCCGCAGGCTCCATGCCCGCGCATCCGGCGAGGGCCAGCGCACATATGATCCCGGCTAGACGTTTCATTACTGCTCCCCGTTTGAGCCTTTCTATTGGCATACCGCCGTCGGCCGATAGGCGGAAGCGCTCGCGTAACCGTGATTCCGGTGGTGCGAAGCGGCGCCGGAAGCTCATGCGCAAGCATTTGATCGGACGGTATTTACGGTCCGTAGAGCGCTCTATAGGACTTGAATCAGGACGTGGCGTCACACAGATGCCTTGAGGGACGCGGGACAGGGAATTCGGCCAATGAGCTGGGTCAAACGGATTTATCCGTTCAATGCCGAGCAGACCGTGAACATCGCGTCCGAGTTCGGGCCGCTGGTGGCGCTGTTTGTGGTCAATGCCATTACCGGCAATGTCGAGGATGGTACGTGGGCGCTGATCATCTCGACGGTCATTGCCGTGATTGCGATGCTCGTGGTGCTGAAGCGCCTGCCGATCTTTCCGCTGATCGCATCAACCGTCACCGTGATCTTCGGCATCCTCACGCTGGTCACGCATGACCCGATGTGGGTGCAGATCAAGGTGACGATCTTCAACGCCGGGTTTGCGCTGTTCCTGTTCGTGGGGCTGATGCTGAAGAAGAACTTCTTCAAATACATCCTCGAGAAGACCTTCCACTACACGCAGAAGGGCTGGGATCAGTTCACTTGGAGTTTCGCGTGGTTCTTCGTGGTGACGGCAGTGCTGAACGAGGTTGTGCGCCTCGTTTATGCGCCGGGGCAGACCTATAACCTGTTCGGCTTCACGATGGACGGGGTCAACGTCTGGATCCTGTTCAAGGTTGCGCTGATCATGCCGGCGAGCGGGCTATATGCGTGGTTCCTAACGCGCCTGATGCAGAAGCACGTTCTGCCTGCCGCGGACCGCAAGGACGTGGTGGCGACTGCCGCGGCGGGCGTGCCGGTGGCGCACAAGAAAGCTGCGCCGGACGCAACGCCGGCGGGCTGAGACAATTCAGGCAGATTGAATTTGGAAGGCCGTGCGCTAGGCGCACGCCCTTTGCTTTTTCCGCTACTGCACGAGCGCCACTGGCGGGGTGTAGTGGACACTCGCGCCGGGCCCGAGGGGCAGATCGAGGAAGACCCACGCCGCCGTCATCGCCATGCCTGCCACCGCAAAGGTGAGGGCATAGGGCAGCATCAGCGCCAGCAATGAACCGACGCCGAAGCTTGAATCCCATCGCCGGCAGAAGACGAGGATCAGCGGGAAATAGGACATCAGCGGCGTCATGATGTTGGTGAAGCTGTCGCCCATGCGATAGGCGGCCGTGGTCATTTCCGGCGAGATGCCCAGCAGCATGAACATCGGCACGACGACCGGAGCCATGGCGCTCCACTTGGCTGAGGCAGAGCCGATGAACAGGTCGAGGAAAGACGAGAAGGCGAGCACACTGATCAGCAGGACAGGGGCGGGCAGGCTGATCGCTTGCAGGATTTCTGCACCGTTGATGGCGGCAATCGGGCCAAGGCGAGACCAGTTGAACATCGCCACGAAGTGCGCCGCGAACAGGGCGAACACGATGTACGGCGCCATGGTGCGGATGCCGTCAATCATGCGGTCGATCACGTCGCGCGTGTTCTTCACGACGCCAACGGCGATCCCGAAAGCGATGCCGCAGCCGAGGAAGAGCAGCATGAATGCGCCAATGAGGGCCGTGTAGAAGGGCTGGAGCTGGGCAGGCCCTTGGGCGCTTTCGTCGATCAGGGGAGTATAGCCGGGCCAAAAGCACATGGCCGCGAAGAAGCCGATCACGATAAGGGCGACGATACCGGCCCAGCCAAGGCCGCGCTTTTCCTCCGGTGTGAGAGCGGATTTGGCCAGTTCGGCCTTGAGCTGGTCGTCGGCCTGCCCGCCCCACTTGCCGAGACGAGGCTCAACGACGCGATCTGTGATGAACCAGATGATGGGCGTGAAGATCACCACGATGGCGAGGATAAACCACCAGTTGCCGAGCGGGTTCATCGTCCAGTTCGGGTCGATGATGCGGGCGGCTTCCTGAGTGAAGCCAAACAGGAGCACGTCGATCTGGCCAGGCGTGACGTTGCCCGCGTAGCCGCCAGAGACCGCTGCGAATGCGGCGGCAATGCCGACGAGCGGGTGACGGCCAACAGCCGCGTACAGCAGGCCGGCCAAGGGAATGAAGACCACGTAGGCGGCGTCGGAAGCGTGATGGGACATCATGCCGATGATGCAGACCAGCGGCGTCAGGATCATGCGAGGCGCATCGCGGAGGCTGCCGCGGATCAACGCGCTGAACAGGCCAACGCGCTCCGCGACGCCCGCGCCGAACATCACAATCAGGATCAGGCCGAGCGGGGCAAACCCCGTCAGCGTGCGCGGCATTTCTGTGAGAAGGCGCGATATATTCGCTTCTGAAAACAGGCTCTCGGCGCGATAGGTCAGCACGCCATTGTCGAGGGTCGAATACTGGGGCGCCGTATCGCCCGGATAGGCAAGCGATGCCGACCAGCCAATAGCTGAGCCGATGGCCGACAGGACCATCAGGAAGCCGATCAACCAGACAAAGATCATGATCGGGTCGGGTAGGAAGTTGCCGACCTTCTCGACAAACCCGAGGAAACCCTTCTGACGCTGGGCTTCAGGCGTGGGGATCTGGGCGGCGTCGCTCATGCGGCGTCTCCTGTTTGCATAGAACAGGAGACGAAGCTCGCCGACCCTGCGTTAGCGCGATCATGTCGCCCGAAGAATGTCGGGGCAAGCCTTGTGCGTGAAGCTGGCGGGTCTGCTATCGCAACGGCAGGACTTCCGGGCTGCCGGCGCGCCCGAACCGGGTGTAATTGCTGCCGCAGCTATTCGTCAGCCGGGGCATGGTCTTCGTCGTCCTCGGCGGCATGGGCCCGGCCGATTGCGGCGTGGATCTTCTTGTCCAGCTTGGCGCCGTCGAGGATCACCTTGTCGAAGTGAACCTCATGCACCGCGCTCATCGGCACGGTGAAGTCCCCAGCGTTCTCGATGTAGATCTTCAGCTGGTTACCGTGGATTTCACGCACGGCGCCGAAGGCGACTTCGCCATCGTGCAGGAACAGGGGTTGATCAACGCGAACGGATTCGGCCATGGCGGCGCTCCTCTTTCAGAGAGAAGTAGGTCGCCGGTGGCCGGGCGCTAGTTCTTCGCCCCAATATACTCGTCGATCGTCCGGCGTGCGATGACCATGGCTTGAACTTCGCCTGCGCCCTCGAAGATGTTGAGGATGCGGGCGTCGCAGAGGACGCGGCTGACCGGGTATTCCAGCGCGAAGCCGTTGCCGCCATGGACCTGCAGCGCGTTGTCGGCTGCGGCCCATGCGATGCGGGCGGCCAGCATCTTGGCGAGGCCGGCTTCGAGGTCGCAGCGCTTGCCTTCATCCTTCTGGCGCGCCGAGAAGTAGGTAAGCTGGCGAACGCCGATGAGTTCGGCGGCCATCATCACCAGCTTGTCGGAGGTGCGCGGGAAGTCGAAGATCTGGCGGCCGAACTGCGTGCGGTCGAGTGAGTATTTGAGGCCGAGTTCGAGCGCGCATTGCGCGACGCCGATGGCGCGGGCGGCAGTCTGGATGCGGGCGCCTTCGAAGGTGGCCATCAGGTGTTTGAAGCCCATGCCTTCGACTTCGCCGAGCAGGTTGCTCGCCGGCACTTCGAAGCCATCGAAGCCCAGCTCGTATTCCTTCATGCCGCGATAGCCGAGCACTTCGATCTCGCCGCCGGTCATGCCGTTGGCGGGGAAGGGGTTCTCGTCCGTGCCACGCGGCTTCTCGCAGATGAACATCGAGAGGCCGGAGAAGTTGTTGGTGTCCGGGATCGAGCGGGCAAGCACCGTCATAAGGTCGGCGCGGGCGGCGTGCGTAATCCACGTCTTGTTGCCGGTGATCTTCCAGGTGTCGCCATCGCGCACGGCGCGGGTGCGCAGCGAGCCGAGGTCGGAGCCGGTGTTCGGTTCGGTGAACACAGCGGTCGGCAGGATTTCGCCCGATGCGATGCCGGGAAGGTATTTCTCCTGCTGGGCGCGCGTGCCGCCAGTGAGCAGCAGTTCAGCCGCGATCTCGGAACGGGTGCCGAGCGAGCCGACGCCGATATAGGCGCGCGAGAGTTCTTCAGAGACAACGCACATCGCCGTCTTGCCAAGGCCGAGGCCTCCGAACTCTTCCGGGATAGTGAGACCGAACACGCCCATTTCGCCCATCTGCTTCACGACGTCGTCGGGAATGAGCACGTCGTCCATGTGCCACTGGTGGGCGTAGGGCTCGACGACCTGCTTGCCGAAGGCGCGGAACTGGTCGCGGATCTGTTCGAACGTTTCTTCCAGGCCGGTGTATTCCACCGTGGCCTTCTGGCTGTCGAGGAAGCCGCGAATATGTTTCGCGGCGGCCATGCGAGCGGCGGCCGTGTTGCCTTTGGAGATCAGGGTCAGGATCGCCGGCGTGCCAAGCTTCTGGATCACGGCCGGGTCGGTGGTCATATCGCTGGGGCGGACGACTTCAAGCTGCGTCATCGGCAGGCCGCCGCCGAGCTGGTAAAGGTATTCACCAAACAGGATCTGGGTCAGCAGCTGTTCGATCTCGCCGAACTTGCCTTCAGCCGCGATGCGGTCGGCCCAGTTGGCGGTCTCTTTCAGAGTCTCGACATAGGTCAGCACCCAGGCGAGGCCGTGGGTTGAGCGTTGCTCTTCATCGATCTTCTTGCGGTCAACTTTCCCGCCGGGGGCGACTTGCGCGGCAACAGATTTGCGCAAAGCGAGGAAATAGCCTTCCGCATCCGACGCTGCCTGGCGAATGACCGCCTTGAGGTCCGCAATCACGACGCCGTCCGCCATTCGTCCGCACTCCCGTTTCGAGACGATCCCACTAGCCCATTGCGGCGGTGCAGCAAAGATCATGTCGAGCCTGTCCAAGCATGTATTGCCCGGAAATTCGACCGATGAAGCCCTGCCGCACGCCTTGCGTTGATACGAGGCCTCCGTCAGAAACGGTCAGTGGCAGGCGCTGCGGCAAGACATCGCGCGCCGCCTTGCTCGAGGAGGAATTCATGAAGCTCGCCATGCTCAAGGCCGTCCTGTGCGCATCAGCTGCCGCGATTGCGCTTGGAGGGGCTGCCCACGCGCAGTCCGCACCGGGATACGCGCCGCCGAAGACCAGCTGGGGCGTGCCGGACCTGCAGGGCTTCTGGTCCAATTCATCGATCACCGACATGCAGCGTTCGGCAGACTATCCAAACCTCGTGATGACGCAGGCCGAAGTCGCGAAAATGGAAGGCGAGGACTATTACAACAACCGGACCCGGGAAGACGCGAAGCCCGCCGATCCGAACGACAAGACGCTTCTCGATGGCAGCGATCTGCTTTCCGGAGGCGGCTACAACGCGTTCTGGGTCGATCCGGGCAAGCACGTCGCGCAGGTGAAGGGCGAGTTCCGCTCGTCATGGATCGTCGAGCCTGCCAATGGCCGCATCCCGCGCAAGGGAACAGCAGCCCCAGCAGGACGTCCGGCGGCAGGAATTTCGGGCGCACCGACAGGCGCTGCCTCGCGCACCGGCACGGTGCAGGGGCCGGGGTCAGTCGATCGCAATGCGGGCGGCGGTCTAGGCAGCTACGACAATCCGGAAACGCGTCCGATGGGCGAACGCTGCATCATCGGCTTCGGTAACACCGGCGGGCCGGTGATGACGAACGTTCTGTACAACAACACGTACCAGATCGTGCAGTCGCCGGATCACGTGATGATCCTCGTCGAGATGGTTCATGATGCCCGCATCATTCCGATCACGAAGGATCGCAAGCGGCCCGACGTGATCCGCCAATGGCTGGGCGATTCCATCGGATGGTATGAAGGCGATACGCTGGTCGTGCAGACGAAGAATGTGCATCCGGGCCAGCGCGGCTATGTCTCCAAGGATGGCGTGCTGACCGAGCGCTTTACGCGCTGGAACGACAAGCAGATCGTCTATGAATTCACGGTGGATGATCCCTCGCAATACACGCAGCCGTGGAAGGGCGAGATGGCGTTCAACGCCTCGAAGGAGCCTTCCTACGAATATGCCTGCCACGAAGGCAATTACGCGATGGAGGGCATCCTCGCTGGCGCCCGCAAGCAGGAGCGTGAAGGGAAGGTCGTGAAGGCGAACGCGGCCGAGGAAGGCCGCGGCAACTGACGCCGCCTGTCCTCAATCCCGTGTGAGGCCAGCCAGTCTGGCGTGAAACGCAGCATCTCTGTCCGCAAACGCGGGGCGCTGAATCTTGCGCTTCTTGTCGATCCGGAGCTCAATGGTCGCAGGGTCGGACTACAGAGCTCTCCCTTGAGAGGGGAGCAGATACGGGACGCCAAACATGAAACGCCTTCTACCTGTCGCCGTCGGCATCGCCGCTGCGGTGTCGCTGGCTGCGGCCGCCTTTGCCGGGCCGAGCTATGACGCCGATGGCAAGATCGTCATCCCCGAGAACATGGATCGCTGGCCGACCGTCGGCACGACATACGCGCTCAGCTATGAGGGCGATGGCGGCACGACGCTCAACACGGTGCGTCTCGATCCCGACAGCTACGACGCCTATGTGAAGACGGGGAAATTTCCGGTTGGCGCGATCATGCAGCTTGAGGTTCGCACACCCGTCACCGAAGTCGCGCCGGCCAAGGGCGGGCAGACGCAGGGCGCGGTGGTCGGTCGCTCGCTACACGTCAAGGACGAGAAGGGCGGGCCGGGCACGTGGACGTTCTACGGCTTCGGCGCCTCATCGAAGACGGGCAGCGCGATCCCGCGTAGCCAGGCCTGCTATTCCTGCCATGACGAGCACGCGGGCACGACCGACACCGTGTTCATGCAGTACTATCCGGCGCTGAAGGAAGCGCATGCGCGCGTCGCATCGGCGCCGGAATAGACGGTCATCGTATCAGGCCGCCTTCACCAGCCCTTCGGCTTCGAGGGCGGCCTTTACCGCGGGACGCTCGGCAACGCGTTTCTGGAATGCTGCCAGCAGCGGGAATCTCGACAGGTCGACCTTGAGCGGCTCGGCCCAGCGCGTGACGGTGAAGAGGTAGGAATCCACCGTCGCGAAATTCTCGCCGGTCAGATATGGGCGGCCGTCCGCCAGCATCTCCTCGATCATCGCATAGCGGGTCGCCAGCTTGTCCTTCGCGATCTGCCGGGCTTCTTCCGGCGTCGCCGGATTGAACATCGGGCCGTATGTCTTGTGGATCTCGGTCGAGATGAAGACCGCGAGTTCGTCCTGGCGCAGGCGCGCCTTCGTGCCGTGCGCGGGGGCAAGCTTTGAAGCAGGCTTCAGGTCGGCGAGATAATTATGGACGACAATATTCTCGGTGAGAATTTCGCCATCGTCCATGCGCAGGGCAGGCACATAGCCCTTGGGCGTCACCTCGAGGAAATTCTCGCCATGCTCGGTTTTCTTGTCGCGGCCCACGCGCTCGAGTTCGACCGTCTGGCCAGTCTCGCGCATGATGATGTGTGCGGCCAGCGAGCACGCGCCGGGCATGTAGTATAGCTTCATGTCAATTTCCCTTGGAACTGAACCGCATAGATAGGGCTCGCGCGGCGGTTAAGCCAGCGCAGCCATCTTGCTGGGTCAGCCGAGGAGCTTATGAAAGCCCCATCTGCGTGCGGAATTTCCGGCGCAGCAGGTCGATCGGGGCGAGGCCCTGATCCGACTTGTAGTGCCAGAACGTCCAGCCATTGCACGACGGCGCGTTCTGAACATGCGCGCCCATGCGATGGATCGAGCCGGAGGATTCGCCGGTCATCAGGCTGCCGTCTGCGCGGACGCGGGCGACGTGGCGGTTCTGCGGGCAGAACAGGCGGTCGCCGGGACGGACGAGGCCGTGCTCGACTAGCGCGCCGAATGGCACGCGCGGTTCGGATTTCTTTGACGACTGAACTTCGATGTCTTCCGCGCCAAGCTTGCGCACATTGGCAATGCGGCGTGTGGCGACGTCGATATAGTCCTTGTCGCGCTCAAGGCCGATGAAGCGGCGATCGAGCAGCTTGGCGACGGCACCGGTGGTGCCTGTGCCGAAGAACGGATCGAGGATCACGTCGCCGGGGTTCGTCGTGCCGACGATGATGCGATGGAGCAGGGCTTCTGGCTTCTGCGTCGGATGCGATTTCTTGCCGTCGTCATTCTTCATGCGCTCGCCGCCCGAGCAGATTGGGAAGGTCCACCAATCGGAACGAGCCTGGATGTCGTCATTGCCGGTCTTCAGCGCGTCGTAGTTGAAGGTATAGCGCTTCTGTTCGTGGCTGCGGGTCGCCCAGATCAGCGTCTCGTGCGCATTGGCAAGTCGCGTGCCCTTGAAGTTGGGCATCGGGTTCGACTTGTTCCACACGACATCGTTGAGGATCCAGAAGCCGAGGTCCTGGATCGCTGTGCCGACGCGGAAGATGTTGTGATACGAGCCGATCACCCAGATCGCGCCGTCAGGCTTCAGGATGCGGCGCGCAGCTTTCAGCCAGTCGCGCGTGAACTTGTCGTAGGCCGCGAACGAATCAAACTTGTCCCAGTCATTGTTGACCGCGTCGACATGGCTGTTGTCCGGGCGTGTCAGGTCGCCGCCGAGCTGCAGGTTGTAGGGCGGGTCCGCGAAGATCAGGTCGATCGAGCCTTCGGGCAGGGCGTTCATCGACTCGATACAGTCGCCGACGATGATCTGGTCGAGCGGAAGCACAGGCTTCGCTAGCACTCTCGAAGCGGCCGCAGCGGGCTTCGCTTTCGTGTTCTTCTGAACCTGCGGGTCGATCGTTTTGATCGCCATGGAACTGTCTCACGCAACGCCCGAAATGGACTGAAGCGATGAGAGTCGCTGACCCGGGTAAACAACCCATTGAATCCGTAGTTAATTTTCCATTTACCATAACGCCTTAGGCGCGCCCGCCACTCATGCGCGCGATGCGATGGCCATGGCTGTTTCCATCACGCTGTCGCGCCCCGTTGCGATGTCTATGGACGACGTTGATGCGGCCACATCCGGCACAACGCCCGCGTCCGGCTGTGGCGTTTGCGGGAATGTGCCGATGAGCGGCAGGTCTGCCTCGAGACCTGATTCCGGCAAACGCAGAAAGAAGAAGGCCCCGCCATTGATGCCTCGCAGATTGCCGCCGGTTGGTTCGCCGACCAGCGTGCCAAGCCTGTTGGCCTGAACAAGATTCGCGAACTGGAATGTCGCGGAGCTGTTCGAGGCGTCGACCAGCACAACCACCTTGCCCGTGAAGCGCGGGCCTTTCGCGCGGATCGGCGCGCGGCTTTCGCCGTCCTCTTCAAGCAGCCGGTAATAGCGATCGTCGATCCGCACGGCATCCGCGCCCCAGTCGCGGAATGAATCATCCCACGTGTCGAGGAAGGGGTCGAGATCGGCCGGCGTCTTCACATAGCGCACGCGACGCTCGTAAGCGGCGCGTTGCAAATCGGCGCCGATCAGCCGCGCGATCACCTCGTCGCCGCAATCGAGTCCGCCTTCGTTGCCGCGCAGATCGACAATCAAGGCAGGCGAGCGCCGATCAGCCAGCTGACGGAAGGCATCGTCGATGAAGCCTTTCCAGTCCCACTTGCTGTCGTAGAGCCCCCAGTTCGGCATTTTCAATACGGCGACGTTGCCCGGTGCGAATTCCAGCGAAAACACTGGGCGCGTTTTATCGTCGATGTCCTGCGCCATCTGCGCGCGGCGTTGTTCCAGGGTGATGGGCGGCGCCTTGACCGTTCGCGTGGCGCCATCGCGCGGAGAGCGGACTGTGAGGACAAATGCATCGCGCGCCGGATGGAGTAGCGCATTGAACACGTCGAACGTCTCAATGCGTTCGAGGCCGATGACGTTGAGCTGCGCCACACGCTTGGCGTCATTGCCGCCGTCGGCGCGCGTAAACGGCAAAAGCGTGCCTAGAATGTCGGCGCCGGAGCGGCCGTTGATCGCGCTGATCTCGTCGCCCGGCTGCAAGCCTTCAACGCCCTTGGCATCCGTCACGATCATGCGCCGGGCGATCCACCGGAAATGGAAGGGCAGCTTGTCTCGGCCTGAGAAGAGTTCTGCGGAGATCTCTTTGCTCTGGTTGAAGAAGTTTGCGTAGGTGTGTCCGCAGCGGACACGTGCGAGAAAGCGCGACAGCGAGAGATAAGCCTCCGCACGTGTCTGGCCGGCGCTCCACGCCGCAGCGAGACGATCGAAATGGCCGGCCATCTCGGATGGGCTATTGTAGCGATAGAGTCCGGGATGCAGCGTTTCGTAGGCGCGGCGGAGCAGGGCGATATCTTTTGACAGTGCGCCGGCGGGAACATGCGCGCAGGCCCCGCCCAGCATCAGGGCGGACGCACCGCTGCCCATCATCGTCCGTCGTGTAACGCTAAAGGCCCCGCCCATGGCGCACTCCCGCTGCATCGACCCATACGTGCGCGTGTAGTTGCCGGATCACGGCCCCGCATTACTCAAGAAATGTGCGGAGTTCTTCGGCGCGGCTGCGCGCGAGCAGGGCCAGGCATGACGATGAAACGGCCGGGCGCATTGAACCGCCATAGAACAGGATCTCGTGTGCCGCACAGAAATCGCTGCGGCTGGCAGCCCATGCCGCCTGTGATTTGATGAGCAGTAATTCAGCGCCGACATATTGTGGTCCGAGGTCGGCCGAGCTCTGGTCCTGCTTGCGCAGCTGTTCAAGCGCCAGCGTAAGGACAGTTTGCATCTCCTTGTCCGCCGCATCGTAGTCCGCCTGAGCGCACATGTTGATTTCCGCCTGGGAGAATGGATCGGCGCAGTTTCGCACCGGCTCCTGTTGGCCATTTGCCTCCGGCTGGCTGAATGCCGCCGTGAAAATGGCGAGACCCAGCGTCGCTGCTGTCGTCATCCTGATCATAGTCGGGGCTCCGTTCGGCGATGACGAGTGGGCGCTACAGCATCGCGCCAACGTCACCCAAGTTGATACCGAGCGAAGTCGGATTGACGCCCTTCGTCAAGGATCATCGAACAGACCCATCTGTTTGTCCGGATCTTTTCGCGGCGGCCTGAACAGATCTGTCCTCAGCTTGACGTCAACTGCATTGAGGCCAAGCCGCTTCGTCGTATTGCGGAATCGCGCGGCGATCAGCTGGGCGTAGGGGCCATCGCCGCGCTGCCGCACCTTCCACTCGGAGCGGTAGTCCTCTCCCTTGTGCATCGAACGCAGCAGCGACATCACGCGCTTTGCCCTGTCAGGATAATTGGCTTCCAGCCATTCGGTGAACAGCCCGGCTATTTCTAGCGGCAGGCGCAGCAGCACATAGCCTGCGCGCTTGGCGCCTGCATCGGCGGCGGCTTCCAGCAGGCTTTCGAGTTCTGGCTCGTTGAGGGCAGGGATCACCGGGGCCGTCATCACCGTGACTGGAACGCCGGCAGCGGAGAGCTCTCGCATCGTCTCAACACGTCGATGCGGGGCTGCGCAGCGCGGCTCCATGGTGCGAGCAAGCTTTCTGTCGAGCGTCGTGAACGAGATCGCTACAGAGGCGAGGCCCTTCGCCGCCATTGGCGCGATGATGTCGAGATCGCGGAGGATCAACGCCGACTTGGTGATAAGCGCCACCGGATGCTCGTAGCGCGCCAGCACCTCCAGGATGGAGCGCGTGATGCGCAACTCCTTCTCGATCGGCTGATAAATGTCGGTGTCCCCTGCCAGCATGATGCGGCCCGGTTTGTAGCTCTTCTTCGACAGCTCTTTTTCCAGCAGCGCAGCGGCGCTCGGCTTCACGAATATCTTGGTCTCGAAGTCGAGACCGGGGGAGAGGCCGCGATAGGCGTGGTTGGGCCGCGCGAAGCAGTAGATGCAGCCATGCTCGCAACCCTTGTAGGGATTTATCGTCCGGTCGAACGAGATGTCCGGCGAGGTGTTGTAGGTGATGATCGTCTTGGGCTTCTCGACGATGGTTTCAGTCTTCAGCGTCTCGGGCTTTTCATCCGCGTCCCAGCCATCGTCGAATGGTTCGGCGTACTGCTTCTCGAACCGCCCGGTAGCATTCGATAACGCTCCCCGGCCACGCGCCTGATCGCGCGTTTCGGACCAGTCCGCTTCGCGCGATCGGGTTTTCCATTTCTCTTGTGGGGGCATTGATCGTTCCCGCTAACCACGGTCACGACTTTAGAACAAAAAAAGTACAAAAAAAGAACAAATAAGAACCATGTAGCCCCACATTTCGGCATCGCTTGTGGATGAGTCCTTGATAACCATGCGGCAAGCCCAACGGCATGTGCGCCATTTTGCCCGGTCCAGGGTGGTGTCAGGCGTCAGCCGGTTTGAACTTCAACGCCACGCCATTGATGCAGTAGCGTAGGCCCGTCGGCTCTGGGCCGTCCGGGAAGATGTGCCCAAGATGGCCGCCACATCTCCGGCAATGCACTTCGGTCTGGAGAAACCGGCCAGAGCCCTGCGTCTTCGTCCCGAGGGCCTTTTCGTCGATCGGCCCCCAGAAACTCGGCCAGCCGGTGCCGCTGTCGTATTTCTTGTCGGATCCAAACACCGGCAAGTCGCAGCCGGCGCATGAGAAGACGCCAGCGCGTTTTTCCCGATCGAGAGGGCTGTAACCCGGCGGTTCGGTCTGCTCCTCCCGCATCACGAAGTAGGCGTCTTCCGGGAGAATCTTCCGCCATTCCGCCGCCGTATGCGCGACCTCGAAGCGGCCCTGCGCGAAAGCCGCGCCGCCAAAGGCGCTGACCAGGCCAAGCGTAGATGTCGAGATCAGGAAGCTTCGGCGGGAGGTCATGTGTGCTCCTAAAGCGCCGTCCCGCGCTTGATGCCCATTTCATCGCACAGGGCGGCGATGGTGCGCAGGTCGTCCCATGCCTTCGCCTTGTCCTCGGATCGGCGCAGCAGGTAGGCGGGATGGAGCATGGGGATGCATTTGATCGGCGCTGAGAGGCCTTCCTGGCGATAGAGCATCTTGCGGCCTCGCAGTCGCATGATGCCGTCTTCGGTGCCCAGCATCGCCTGCGTCGCGAACTTGCCGGCGGTCAGCAGCAGCTTTGGCTTCTTCAGCTCGATCTGGCGCGACAGGAACGGCGCGCAGATCTGCATTTCGGCCGGCGAGGGGTCCCGGTTTCCCGGCGGGCGCCAGTAGATCAGGTTGGTGATATAGACGTTCTCCTGCCGCGACAGGCCAATGGTCGCCAGCATCTTGTCGAGCAGCTTTCCGGCGCGGCCAACGAAGGGCAGGCCCTGCGCGTCTTCCTCGCCGCCGGGCGCTTCGCCGACGATCATGATGTCGGCGTCGAACGCGCCGTCGCAGACTACCGTATTCTTGGTGGCTTTCTTGAGCTGGCAGCCGTCGAATTGCTGGATCGTGGCGCGCAGCTCTGCCAGCGAGCCGGCTGCCGCCGCCAGACGGCGCGCCTCGGCAATCGGGTTCTGGTTGTTGAGCCGCTTGGGTTCCGGACGGGCCCCAGCGACGGAAGGGGCAAGTTGCCTTTCCGCCTGCCTGGCGGGGGCGGCCGGACGGGTTCCCGCAGGGGCACGTTGTGGCGCGGGACGGGGGACATTCAGCGCGCGTGCCTCCTCCAGGCCCATATCGGCCCAGAAATCGGCCAGCGCTTTCAGCGCAAGGGCGGCCTTTTCTGGATGGGTCTGGGGGTGCGTCACGTCGGCTTTGTCTCCAACCTTGTTGCTTCTGAAACCTAAGGCTAACTAGCCAGACATATATGGGATTTCCGCCGCGGGGACGAATCCCGCCGACCTTGGGAGACACGTGATTATGACAGCTGAGGCCGTCGAGCGGGAGTCCATGGATTTCGACGTGGTCATCGTGGGCGCTGGCCCCGCTGGCCTCGCTGCCGCGATCCGCATCAAGCAGCTGGCCGCCGAGACCGGGAAAGACGTTTCGGTCGTCGTGCTGGAAAAGGGCTCCGAAGTCGGCGCCCACATCCTCTCCGGCGCCGTCATGGACCCCAGGGCCATGGACGAGCTGATCCCGGACTGGAAGGAAAAAGGCTGTCCGTTCGAAACGCCGGTGAAGAACGACACCTTCCTGGTGCTTGGGCCGGAAGGTTCGATCCCGCTGCCGGTCTTCCTGATGCCGCCCATGCTGCACAATCACGGCATGTATATCGGCTCGCTCGGCAACGTGGCGCGCTGGATGGCGACGCAGGCCGAGGCGCTTGGCGTCGAGATCTATCCGGGCTTCGCCGCCTCGGGCCTCACCTATCGCGAAGACGGTTCGGTGAAGGGCGTGATCGCTGGCGTGGTCGGCGTCGCGAAGAATGGCGAGCCGGGTCCGGACTACTCGCCGGGCATGGAGCTCAACGGGAAGTATGTTCTGATCGGCGAGGGCGTGCGTGGCTCGCTCGCCAAGGTTCTGATCCGCGACTTCAAGCTCGACAAGGATAGCCAGCCGCAGAAGTTCGGCATCGGCATCAAGGAGCTGTGGCAGGTCCCCGCCGAGAACTTCAAGCCGGGCTTCGTGCAGCACACGTTTGGCTGGCCGCTTGGCAATTCCACGGGCGGCGGCACGTTCATGTATCACTTCGGCGATCGCTATGTTGCGGTCGGCCTCGTGGTTCACCTCAACTACAAGAACCCGTGGCTCTCGCCGTTCGAGGAATTCCAGCGCTTCAAGCATCACCCGGAAGTCTCAAAGTATCTCAAGGGCGGTGAGCGCATCTCGTACGGTTCGCGCGCCATCACCGAGGGCGGCTGGCAGTCGATCCCGAAACTCACCTTCCCGGGCGGCGCACTGATCGGTTGCTCCGCCGGCTTCGTGAACCTGCCGCGCATCAAGGGCAGCCATAACGCGATGAAGACCGGCATGCTCGCGGCTGAAGCCGCGTTCGCCGCCGTCACCGAAGGCCGTCAGGGCGATGAACTCACCGCTTATGGCGAAGCGTTCAAGACCAGCTGGGTCGCGCATGAGCTCAAGGCGGTTCGCAACGCCAAGCCGCTCTGGTCGAAATTCGGCACGGCCGTCGGCATCGCGCTTACGGGCTTCGATCTCTGGGTGAACACCCTGTTCGGCCGGTTCTCCTTCTTCGGCACGATGAAGCACACCAAGACAGACGCGAAGTCGCTCGAGCCCGCCGCAAAGCACAAGAAGATCGTCTATCCGAAGCCGGATGGCGTTCTCTCGTTCGACCGCCTCACTAGCGTCGCCTTCTCCTTCACCAACCATGGCGAGGACCAGCCGCCCCACCTCAAGGTGGCGGATATGGAACTCCAGAAGAAGTCCGAGCTGGGCGTCTATGGTGGCCCGTCAAACCGCTACTGCCCGGCGGGCGTCTATGAGTGGGTCGATGACGGGAAGGGCGACAAGCGCTTCCAGATCAACGCGCAGAACTGCGTCCACTGCAAGACATGCGATATCAAGGACCCGAACCAGAACATCACCTGGACCACGCCGGAGGGCGGCGGCGGGCCGAACTATCCGAATATGTAGGTTCCGGGCTGACGCCCTCGTCCTTCGAGACGCGCCTTTCAGGCGCTCCTGAGGATGAGGGCTTAACTACTAGCGTTAGAGTAGCCCTCATCCTGAGGGATCGACGCGCAGTGGCGATCGTCTCGAAGGACGAGGGCGTGCTTCCGCTCGCCATCCGCCACTTTAGCGCCAGAATGAGTGATGCATCTCGCGGCGCAGGCTTAGTTGAGCCCGCCCCAGCCTTCGGATAGCGTTGCACCATGACACACCACAAACTTCGCCTTCTGGTTGCGGCCTCGGCCACCGCTTTGCTCTCGGCCTGCGCTTCGATGGGCGTGCCGGGCTTCGGCGAGAATGGCTGCCGCACGGTCTATGTGTTCACGGGCGGCGGCGTGCAGCCGATGAATTCGTGCGGCATGGTCCCACGCGAGGATGCGGCGCCCAAGGCGATGATGGCGCTGGCCCAGCCGCAGCTTGAAACACCAGTCGACCCCGACGCGTCTCCCGCTGATCCCGCCGCGCAGCCGCCCGCCCCCGTAACGCCCGTGTCCGCTGCCGCGAAAGCGACCGCGCCTTACGACAAGCCGCTCGGCGGCTATCCCGGCGCCAACGAAATGCTCGAGGCTGGGGACATGGCCGCGTTCATGGGCCGCGTCCGCGCCGACTATGCAAAGAAAGCCAATGCAGGCGCGTGGGGCTATCTCATCGTCGATGCGCTCGCCGCCAACGATCCCGTGCTCGCGCAGACCGTGCTCGATGGCATGGCGGGCCGCCGTCCGTCGGAATGGATGAGCGCGAACCATCTGCGTGCGTGGGTGTTTGCTTTCAACGGCCGCGGCGCTGATGCGCAGGCCGAGATGACGAAGATGCGCAATGTCATCCCATCCGCCACGCTGCTGGGGCATCGCGCGCTGGTGGCCGAGGGGCTCGGCGATACGGCTGGGGCGCTGGAAATTTACGGCCAGGCGCCGGACAAGTTCGACGCCCCGCGTCCCGAGGAAGCGGATTCGCCCACCTACTTCGCGCGCGCCCGTTCCTTCCAGAGCCACCGTCTTCTAACGCTTCGCCAGGCCGAACTCCTGCGCGGTCTCAATCGTGATGCTGAAGCAGTGACGTTGCTCACGCGTCTCAACGAAGCGACGCCCGATGATGGCTATGTCGAGGATCGCCTCGCCAAGGCGAAGTCCGGGCAGGACCGTCGCAAGGTCCGCACCCTGCCGCAGGCGATGGCGACGGCGCTGGGCGATGAAGCCGGGCTGATCGAGGAACAGGAAGCCATCATGTCCGTGATGCAGGGGCGCGGCGGCAAGACGCCGTTCAACCACCTGCTGTCGTCGATGCGCCAGAGCGCGCTGCTGCTCGATCCCGACAATGGCGAGATCCGCGTGCAGGAGGTCAACCGCCTGCAGGAGCAGGGCAAGTTCGAGCCCGCGCTGCGCCTTGCGCAGATCGGCAACCCACCGAGGGAAATGATGTCGCTGCTGCTGGCGACCGCTGGTGTTGCCGCGCTTGAGCTTGGCTCGCCTGAAACGCTGGAGGCTCTGACCGAGCGTTCGCTGAAGATCGACTCAAGCCCAGACGCCAAGATCCAGGCTGCTGGGGCACTGACGACAGCGAACAAGACGGCGCGTGCGCTCGCCCTGATCGATCAGGCGATGAAGCAGGGGCCACTTACGCCCGCGCAGCAGGTGTTCGGTCTGATGTCGCGCAGCCAGGCTCATTTGCAGGCCGGCAATGTCGCCGGCGCCGTCGAGGCGGCCCGCGCGGCGCTTGCGATCGAGGATGACCAGACCACCCAGCAATTCCTCGCTTCGATGCTTGTCGAAAGCCCACAACGCGCCGACGGGCTTGCAATGATGCGTCAGATGCTGACCGAGCAGCCGGACGATACCGGCCTCATGAACAATCTCGGCTACTCGCTCATTGATGGCTATGCGACGGATGCGGAACTCGACGAAGGTTTCAAGCTGCTCAAGCAGGCGATCCGCCTGACTCCTGATGAGCCGAACCTGCTCGATAGCATCGGCTGGGCCTACTATCAGTATGGCGACTTCCGCGAAGCCAACCGCTTCATCGAGATGGCGCTCGAAGCCTATGAACCGTTCGCACACTGGGAATTGTCCGACCACATGGGCGATGTGAAATGGCGTCTCGGCGAACAGGAGGAGGCGCGCAAGTTCTGGCAGGCGGCAACAGCCGCCTATCCGCCCGACCACAATCGCGCCCGTACCGAGGAGAAGCTGCGCAACGGCCTCACCACGCCTGCGCCGGTGCGTCGTAACACGCCCGAGGTTCCCCGTGCCCCCGGCCGCGAAGGCACGAGCGATATCTAGCCTCTGTTAACCAATGCGAGTGCTCGCAACCGTCATCCCCTGTTGATGGGGGACGAGGGGTGGGGCAGCATGCCGGCATGTGGTCAGGATTCCGGACGTCCCTCCTCGCGGTGACGGCATGCATTGGCGCGGGCTGCGCAAGCGGCCCGGTCGGCTATGGCGCATGGTTGTCGCCGGCAATGCTGGAAGAGCTGAAAACCCAGCAGGAGTACGCGGATTTCATCGCGGCGCGCTATGCGGGCATGTCGGGTGATGCGTCATCCGCCGCCGCCTACTACCGGCGGGCGTTCGGCGCCGCGAAAGCCGATGCCAGCCTGCTCGAACGCGCCACCTTCGCGACCCTGATTTCGGGAGACGCCGGGGAGGCGACGCGGATGGTCGCCGCGGCTGACGCTTCGGTGGCGCAACAATCGCCGAGCGCGCAACTCGTCCTGATTATCGACGAGCTCGGCAACGGCAAGACCAAGTCCGCGCTGCAGCGCCTGAAGATGGCAAACCTCGGTGCGCTCAACGCCGACCTCGCTGGCTTTCTGACGGCGTGGCTGACCTCGCTTGAAAGTGCGGACAAGGGCGTTGCCGCGCTGTCCCAGGCTTCGCTGCGCCTCTCTGGCGAGAAGGCGGCCATTCGCGGCCTGATGTATCTCGGCGCCAACCGCGACGAGAAAGCGATCGAAGCCTTCAATCAGGCGCAGCGCCTTCCGCTTGCCTCGACGGATCTTGTTGCCTCCCTCAATGCGCGGCTGCTGGCGTCGCGCGGCGACATGGCTGGTGCGCGGAAAGCGATCGCGTTTGAGATCGACGAAAACGGCGCGAGCTCGTTGACCGATTCAATGCTCGCCACGCTCGACAAGGGACAGCCGATTGCCCGGCCAAAACTGTCGGCCAGGCAGGGCGCGGCGATCGTGATCTATCTCACCTCCGCTGGCGGCATCGCGCGGTCGAGCCCGGAGCTCGCGGCGTTGCGCTATTCGCTGGCGTTGCGGCTAGACCCAGAACTTGCACCGGCAAGGCTGGCGTTCGCCGATGCGTTCGAGCAGCAGGATCGTGCGGAGGATGCCGTTCAGGTGCTGCAGGAAATACAGGCGACATCGCCATGGCGCGCTGAAGCGCTGATCCGGCAGGCATGGCTGCTGAATGGCATCGATCGCCCCGGCGAGGCGCTGGTCGCGGCGGACCAGGCGCTGGCGTCGTCACGCCGCCGCGACATCGCCATCGCCGTGGCGGATCTCAACCGCATCAATGGCAATCACGAACGCGCCCGCAGGCTCTATGACGAGATCATCGCGGCAGATCAGGAAGCAAAGAAGCCCGACTGGCGCGTGCTGTTTGCCCGCGCTAACGCCCTCAACGCTGGTGGCGCGTGGAAAGCCGCCGAGGCAGACGCGGTGGCCGCGCTGGCCATTGAACCCGATCGTCCAGAGATCCAGAACTTCCTCGGCTTCGGCTGGGTCGAGCGCGGCGAGCACGTCGAGCAGGGTCTGACGCTGATCCGTCATGCGGCGGCGGCGCGTCCTGATCAAGGCTACATTATCGACAGTCTTGGCTGGGCGCATTACCGGCTGGGCCATTATGCAGAGGCTGTCGTCGAGCTGGAGCGCGCCACGGGTCTTTCTCCGGCCGACGCGGAAA
>JAUYSA010000479.1 GCA_030696545.1 Hyphomonadaceae bacterium | reverse complement strand
GCGCGGCGTCTGAAAGACGGGAAGCCAGCGGCAGAAGAGAACGGGCGAGGGCGGGGTCCGGCATGTCCGGACCTTTGCCTTCCCAGCCCCGTTCCCGCAAGACGTGGGTCTGCGGACGACGCTGGCGCCCGGCCGGAGTTGCTCCTGGCCGGGCGCGCTGGCGTAGGGGCGCGTCAGATCTTACGAGGCGATCGTATCCGAGCCATCACCCTCGAGGGCTTTGGCCAGGTCGAGCAGGCGGCGGCGCGGACGCTCGCCGAGGCGGTAATATGCCCGCACGAGTTCCAGCGTCTCTTTCTGCGAAAGAATGTCGCCGGAGAGGCGGTCATTCTGATCGTTTGCCGGAGCCTGTTTGCCGTCCGGCGCGAGGCCGTCGAAAAAGTAGTTGATGTTCACGTTCAGGGCGGTGCCGAGGGCAAAAAGCCGGCTCGCCGTGATGCGGTTCGCGCCGCATTCATATTTCTGGATTTGCTGAAACCGAACGCCGACCTGGCTGGCCAGGTCTTGCTGGGTCAGGCCCAGCAGGCGGCGGCGACGGCGAAGCCGTTTGCCGACATAGATATCCACATCAGTGGCCATAACTCAAACTCCCGCTACGCCGGTCCGTACCAATCAGGGACCGTCAGGCGGTTGAGCAGCAAAGCCCTTGCCACAGCTTCAGAGTGAAACTTGTGCAATGCAGCATGAACAGGCTGCGCAAGAAGCGGACAGCGGCGCCTTGGAACGTAGCAGAACTGTCATTTTACGAGCAAACTGCGCAAATTCGACGCAGGATCGGGAATGGGGGTTGAGCTTTTCGCACTGCAGCGTAAATTCAACTCGTGGCTCTTCGGAGCCGCTGCCCTTATGGGCGTTTCCTCCCTAAACCTTTGGCCGCGCTGGTATCCAGCGCGGCCTTCTTCTTTGTATTTCCAGCATTTAGTCCGACTTCGGTACGGGTATAGGCGCAGATTTCCGCCGCGATCTCGCTCATGTGGCGTCGCAACGTCAAGAAGCCCTCGTGCGGCTCGACAGCAGCTTCATCAAGGTAAAGACGCCGCCGGATCTCGATCTGCAGGGCATGCCGGCCCAGCGAGGGCTGGCCGTGGGCCAAGGTCGCGTATCCACCGGCATAAGGTGAATTCCGCGCGGTGGTGTAGCCGCGCGACCTGAAAAGGGATTCCACGAAATCTGCCAATCCATGGCTGCACGAGGCCCCGAACCTGTCGCCGATGACGATGTCGGGCGTACGAGCCGCGTCGGCCTCGGTCGGCATGGAATGACAGTCGATCAGCCAGGCCTGCCCGAACATGGCCTGCGCCCGCTTCAGCAAGGCCTCCAGAGCCCGGTGATAAGGCTTGTAAACCTGCTCCAGCCGGCGGTCGGCCTCTTCCCGGCGCAGCTTGTGGCTGTAGATAGGCGTGCCGTTGTGGGCGACCCGGGGAATGCATCCCAGCCCTGCATCCACGCGTGGCGAGCGCTGTGAAAACCAGCCTGGGGAGGGGTCCACGAACATGGCCGGGTCCATTTCGGACTCCGCCCGATTCAGATCCACGAAAGCGCGGCCGACCAACCCGCAGATAACAGGCGATCCCGATTCATGAACATCGGCCAGCAGCCGATCGACATAAGCGTCCTCAATGCGCCGAAGGTCGAGGGTCGAGGCTGCGCACGTCTCCAGAAACCCTTTTGGATAAAGGCGTCCTGAGTGAGGGGAGGCGAAAACCGCGGGCGAAACGACCGAAACAGGTTCGTCGATCGAAAAGGAAAATCCCGTCCGTTCCGCCTCTGGCGCACGGAATTTGGGATCGGCGGACGCCGGATCGGAGAAGATCATCAGCCCGGGAAACATCCCGCCATATTTTCGGACGTGGCCCCGGGGTCAAGGCGTGTTCATACCTAGTTTACCACGTCGGCTCACAAATCGTAGCTTAGTAGCGCCGACTCGAAGCTCCAGGGACGTCATGGCCAAGATACTCCTCGCCGAGGATGACGACAGCCTGAGAGGCTTCCTCGTCAACGCGCTTAAGCGCGCCGGCCACGTCGTGAAGGATTTCGACGAAGGGCGCACAGCCCTGAAAGCGCTCGAACGCGAAGTGTTCGACCTGCTGCTGACCGACATCGTCATGCCCGGCCTCGACGGTATCGAACTGGCGCGGCGCGGAGCAGAGCTCGATCCAGCCATGAAGATCGTATTCATCACGGGTTTCGCCGGCGTCGCCCTGTCGGCTGGCGGCCCGGCCCCGGCAGGCGCCAAGGTGCTCTCCAAGCCTTTCCACCTGCGCGAGCTGGTGGATGAGGTTGAGCGTGTGATGGCGGCCTGACCCCCGTTTTCGCGGCTTGTTTCCTTGGCATTGACGCCAAAGCCGCTTGGGGGCATTAGACGCCCCTCGCCCGGAAGGGTGCGTTCTAAAGGCTGGCCTTCTTTATTGAAGAAGGGGCGGTTAGCTCAGCGGTAGAGCACTACCTTGACATGGTAGGGGTCACAGGTTCGATCCCTGTACCGCCCACCAGCCTTCGGAGCGTCGGCGCCAGACGCCGCTTTACCCTCAGACCGGAAGTTCACGGGCCTCCTCGACGCGTGAAACCGCGAGCGAGACAGGCGTGATTGTCGGGGGGAGGCGGATCGGCTGCGATGCGGCTTCCCAGTTGAAGCGGCTTGCGGCCCGCCGGGCGGCTGCAACGATCGCTGGCGGTTTCAGATCTTCCGGCGTCGCGAACACACGCCACAGCCAGCTGCGGCGGCGGGGAGCGTGCGCCAAGCCTGCCGAGATGGGTCCCGCAAAAACGAGGCTCGCGGCAACCGGCAGCGTCCAGGCGGCAAAACCCGCATTGACCAGCATGGTTGAGCACAGCGCCAGTCCAGCGATCAGCTGCGGCAGGAAGCGGTTGCCTGTCGGGGCCCCAGCAATGGCGACGCGCGCCTGGGGTCGCCACCCCGCGTCGCGGCCAAGGAAGGGCGCGATCACGGCCTGCGCCTGACTGATCATCATGATGGGCGCCGTTGCTGCTGAAACCACAGCCTCTGCGAACAGACCTGCGAGGAAGCCATGTTGGCGTTCCCAGCCGGGAAGCCTGCCCATCGCCCAGAGAATAAGCGCCAGCCATTTTGGCGACAGCACGATCAGTGTGGTGAGAAGAAGGAGGGAGATGTCCATTCCGCCGCCAGCCTGTCCAGCGACGGGCTTGTCGATCCATGCAAGCGTCGCGCTGACAAGGATCAGAGAGAACCAGAGCAGGGCAGACGCATAGCCCATCACACCCGCAAGGATGTGGGCCCGGCTCACCGGGTCGAAGCCGCGTGCGCCGATCAGCTTGAGGTGTTGCAGGTTGCCCTGCGCCCAACGGCGATCGCGCGCCGCGAGGTCTTCAAGCGTCGGAGGCGATTCCTCATAGCTGCCTTCGATCTCAGGCGCGATTTCAACGCGCCATCCTGCGCGGCGCAGCAGGGCAGCCTCGACGAAGTCGTGGCTCATGATGTGGCCGCCAAGCGGGCCACGGCCCGGCAGGTCAGGCAGACCGGCATGGGCGGCAAATGCGCTGACGCGGATGATGGCGTTGTGGCCCCAGAAATTCCCGGCGCCGCCAGACCACCAGGCAAGGCCCGTTCCGAATATCTGGCCATAGGCGCGCATGGCGAATTGCTGCGAGCGGGCCATCAGCGTCTGAGCGTTGACGATGGTAGGCACGGTCTGGATCAGCGCCGTGGTGTGCCGTGCATCCATGCGCTGCACGAGCTCGATCAACGCTTCGGCGGACATCAGACTGTCGGCGTCAAACACAGCCATGTATTCGTAGCGGCCGCCCCAGCGGCGCACGAAATCAGAAACGTTGCCAGCCTTGCGGCCGTGGTTGAGCGTCCGGCGGCGATAGAAAATGTTGGCTTCGGGGCGTGCCGAGCGAAGGCGGCGGATGGCATCTTCCTCGTCGTGCGCCAGTTCAGCATCGGTGGTGTCGCTCAGGAAGAAGATTTCGAATGCCTCGGCCGCGCCAGCGCGCGCCAGAGCATCGTGAATGGCTTGCACGCCAGCTGTGACGCGGCTTGTGTCTTCATTGCGGATCGGGAAAATGATTGCGGTCAGCGATGCCGTATCAAGCGGCTTGGGGGCGATCGTTCGTCCAGGTTCGCGTGCGGCAAGGATTGCAGCGCCAGCGACAGCCGTGGCCGCGGCAAGCGAGATCC
>JAUYSA010000208.1 GCA_030696545.1 Hyphomonadaceae bacterium | reverse complement strand
ATGCGCAAGAGGGTCAGCAGCAGATCGACCATGGGTGGGAGTATGGCCCTCGGTCGGGGAGGGGTGGAATCTGGAGGGGGCTATCCCTCATTCTGATTGGCTAGTCGGTTGAATTCGGACGCGAAGATTTTTGGCTGTCCTACGAATTCGATGTCGCTCTATCCCCCATTCTCGATGTCAGCGGGCGCGCCCCGGCCCTCGTTTACGCTCGGGCGTTCGTTGCTCGAATTGGTCCACTGGACCAATTCGTCCGCTGCGCGGACCGCGCCTCACCCCCTCCGTCTTGCGCGCAAGAGCGCGCAATCCACCTCCCCGCCTTCGGCGGTGGAGGCACGGCGCCGGTGGTGAGTTGCCTCCCCATGCGTAGCAGGGGGAGGTGGATCGCACGCGTAGCGGGCGAGACGGAGGGGGATGGGGCGGCGGTGGGGATTTCAGAAACTAAAAGGCCCGCTCTTTCGAGCGGGCCTTTGTTTATTCCGCCGGAGGGGGCACGTCGGCGTGCTTGCCCTTGTGGAGGAGGAGTTCGTCCTCAGGCGTGGGCTTGGTGGCCAGACGGCCAGCCCAGGGGCTGATGAAGCGTTCGAACTGGTCGACGAACGAATAGACGACCGGCACGAGGATCAGCGACAGCACCGTTGACGAGATCAGGCCGCCGATGACCGCAATGGCCATGGGCTGACGGAAGCCCGCGCCCTCGCCGATGCCGAGCGCAGTCGGGATCATGCCCGCGGACATGGCGACAGTCGTCATCACGATCGGACGGGCGCGTTCTCGGCAGGCTTCGAAGATGGCGTCGTAGGTGTTCTTGCCACGCTGCTGCGCCTCGATCGCGAACTCGACGAGCAGGATCGCGTTCTTGGCGGCAATGCCGAGCAGCAGCACGCAGCCGATCATGACCGGCATCGAGATTTCCTTGCCGGTGATCAGCAGCGCGAGGAAAGCGCCGGAGAACGACAGCGGGAGCGATGCAAGGATGACCATCGGCTTGAAGACCGATTTGAACAGCAGCACCATGACCGAGTAGATCAGCGCGACGCCGGCCAGCAGGGCGATGACGATGCCGCCGAACATTTCCATTTCGGCCTGTTCGTTGCCGACGCGGGCGCGCGTGACCGAGCCCGGCGTACCGGATTTTTCGGCGGCGAGGATTGCCTGCATCGTCTTGGTCTTATCGATGGCGACGGTTGCATCACCCGACGTGTTGCCGGGCGCGAAGTCTGCCTGAACCGACGCCATCCGTTTGCGATAGATGCGCTGGATGTTGCCGGGGCCGGCTTCGTAAGTCAGGTCCGCCACCGCGCCGAGCGTGGTGGAGCCGCCGTTCAGCGTCGGCACGCGAAGCTGTGAGAGTTCAGCGAGATCGTTGCGCACCGAATCCGGCAGGCGGACGCGGATCGGCAGGCGGCGTTCGCCTTCCGAGAATTTCGGCGTGTTGGCTTCGATATCGCCAGCTGTCGCAATACGCGCGACCTGGGCGATGGCGTCCGTCGACACGTTGAGGCGGGCAGCCTCTTCCGTGCGCGGACGGATGATCAGTTCGGGGCCCGGAGGCTCTGGCGAGAGGCGCGGATTCTGGATCTGCGGCAGATCCTTCATCTCGTTGAGGAGCGCCATCTGCACCTTGTCGAGTTCGACAGCGTCCTCGGACGTGAGCAGGACGTTGACGTCGGACCCGCCGGGGCCGCCGCCGCTCATCAGCGCGGTGACGCGGATGTCGGGGATCTGTTTCAGCTGCGGACGGATGTGCTGCTTGAGCTGTTCCGTCGACATCTTGTGGCCATCGCGCATGACCACGGTGGCCGAGCCGGAGGTGAGGCCAGAGCCGCCTCCGCCGCCGCCGGCCATCGCCGCCTGCCCGCCCGACCCGCCGGAGCCGATCGAGATGAAGACGTCCTGCACGTCCGGCTGTTTCATCAGCAGGTCGTTGAGCTGGGTTGCCGAAGTTTCCATCTGCGAGCGAGTGGAGCCCGGAGGCGCGGAGATGTCGAACAGGATGTAGCCGGGGTCTTCGGTCGGGATGAAGCCCTTGGGCAACATGCCGACGAAAACGATGGTGGCCACGAAGGAGAGGCCGCCGAAAGCGGACGCGATGAGGCGATGCTTGAGCGCCCAGGCGAGCATATTCTCGTAGAAGTCCGGCAGCTTGCGGACGTCACGTTCCTGATGCTTCGCGGGCGAGGGCTTCAGGAAGTAGGCGGCCATCAGCGGGGAGACGAAGCGCGCGACCAGCAGCGAGAAGACGACAGCCACGGCGACCGTGATGCCGAACTCGATGAAGAACTGGCCGGGCATGCCGCCCATGAAGGAGGTCGGCAGGAACACCACGACGATGGAAGCTGTGGTGGCCAGAACGGCGAGGCCGATCGCATCAGCGCCTTCCATGGCGGCGCGGAAGGGCGTGTAGCCCGCCAGCGTTCGCTTCTGGATGTTCTCGATCTCCACGATGGCATCGTCGACGAGGATGCCGATGACCAGCGTGAGGGCGAGCAGCGTGACGACGTTCAGCGAGAAGCCGAACAGCGAGATGATGAAGAAGGTCGGGATCAGCGACAGCGGCATGGCCAGCGCCGCGATGACCGTAGCGCGCCAGTCGCGCAGGAAGAGGAACACGACGAGGGCTGCGAGGATCATGCCCTCGATCAGAACGGCTTCCGTGGCGTGGAAGTTGGCCTTGGTGTCGTCGGTCATCGAGAAGATCTTGGTGATCTCCAGGCCGGGATTTGCGGCTTCGAGGCGCGCGATGGCGGCGAGCGTGCCGTTCTCGACTTCGACTTCGGAGGCGTCGTCGACCTTGACGATGTTGAAGCCGGCGACCGGACGGCCGTTGAGGCGCGCGAAGGAGCGAATTTCGGCCGAGCCATCGCCCACTTCGGCAACGTCTGACAGCTTCACATAGGAGGTGCCGCCGCGCAGCGGGATGGTGAGGTTGCGCAGTTCGTCGACGGTGAGCGTTTCACCGATGACGCGCGTGGTAGTTTCGGAGCCTCCGACTTCAGCGCGGCCGCCGCCATAGTTGCGATAGGTGCGCTGCAGCGTGTTGTTCACGTCTGCCGCGATGACGCCGAGAGCGCCCATGCGCACGGGGTCGAGCGTGACGTTGATCTCGCGGTTGACGCCGCCGACGCGTGTGGTCTGGCCAACACCTTTGACGGACTGGAGTTCGCGCGCGATGCGGTCGTCGATGAACCAGGAGAGGTCCGTCGCCGACATGGTCGGGTGCGAAACGGCGAACGTCATAAGCGCGCCGCCGGTGAAATCCAGCGCGTTGACGAGCGGAGGCTGGATGGTGGCCGGCAGTTCGGTGCGGACCTGGTTGACGCGGGATTCCACGTCGTCCTTGGCCTTCTGGAGATCGACGCCGATTTCGAACTGGATGATCGTGGTCGAGACGCCGAGCGTCACCGACGATTGCACAAGCTCAATATTCGGCAGGCTGGCGATCGAGTTCTCGACGATGC
Source organism: Hyphomonadaceae bacterium (assembly GCA_030696545.1). GTDB lineage: Bacteria > Pseudomonadota > Alphaproteobacteria > Caulobacterales > Hyphomonadaceae > UBA7672. The sequence continues at coordinate 8,105 of JAUYSA010000208.1, read as the reverse complement.
GCGTGACCTGGTTTTCAAGCTCGGTCGGCGCGGCGCCTTCCTGGATGATGGTGGCGACCACCATCGGGAAGGAGATGTTCGGGAACTGTTTGATCGGCAGCTTCGAATACGAATAGAGGCCGGCGACCATCATGAGCGTGAAGGCGACCACAACCGGGATGGGGTTGCGGATCGCCCAGCTGGAAATCGGGAGGTTCATGGCTATTTGCCTCCGGGGGCGGCGGCCTGTTGGGCGGCGCCCTCTTCAACCGGCTTGATCACGTCGCCGTCGAGGGTGAAGGACGAGCCGACCGCGAGGACGCGCTGGCCGGCGGGCGGACCTTCGATGAGCTGGACGTAGTCGCCGGAGCGTTCGCCGAGTTTCACCGGGACCTGTTTCACCGTGTTGTTGTCGGCAACCACCATGATGGACGGGCCGCCTGCTTCGTAGCGGATAGCGCCGGCGGGAACGGTGAGGACGCTGGCGGTGGACGAGCCGAACTTGGCCTCGGCGAATGAGCCGGGACGCAGTGACTTGTCGAACGGAAGCTGGATGCGGGCGCGGCCGAGGCTGGTGTTGGCGTCAACGCGCGGGGAGACGAAGCGGACCTTGCCCTCGATCATCTCGCCGGTGGTGAGCGTGACCATGGCGGGGCTGCCCTCTTTCAGGAGAGCGAGCTTCGCGTCGGGCATTTCGGCGTCGAGTTCGATCAGGCCGTCGCGCGAGATGCGGAAGTATGGGCCCGTGGCGGCGCCGGAGATGTCGCCGGGACGGATGGCGCGCTGGAGCACCATGCCCGAGACAGGCGCGCGGAGCGTCATGCGCGACTGGCGCACTTTCATTTCGTTGACCTGCGCCTGCGAGGCGGCAAGCGAAGCCTGCGCGCCGGCGGTTTCCATGCGGCGCTGTTCGAGGAGCTCCTTCGAGAAGGCGCCTTCCTGTTCGAGCGATTCAGCGCGAGCGAGCTGGCTTTTCTTGAAGTCGAGCGAGGCTTGTTGCGTGGCGAGAGTGGCTTCCGCCTGCGCGATCTGCGCCTGCAGGAGAGCATCGTCGAGCCTGGCCATGGCCTGGCCCTGCTTCACCCAGTCGCCTTCATCGACATACACCGCCGAGACCCGGTAGCCGGGAAGTTCGGATCCGACAGCGGCTTCCTCGCGCACGACGAGGCGGCCCGAGGCGACGAACTCATCGGCGAGGTCGCGCATTTCAACGCGCGTGACGCGCATCGATTGCGAGTCGCCGGCTTCCGCGGAAGCAGCCGTTGCAGCGGCGCTTTCTTCGGCAGGCGCCGGCTTCTGTCCGCACGAATGCAGGGCGAGCATCATGATGCCCGCGCAGGTGATCACGGCGGCAGAGGTGAGGCTTTTGCGCGTAACCATTTTTTTCTGTCCTTGCGCGTCCGGGGAGGAGGATTCGAGGTGTGTGGTCCTGGGCAAACCGTCTGGCGCGGCCTGTCCCTTCATCTTGAAGACGAATGACGACAGCCAGATGCTACCTGATCTGCCGGATTTTTGGTGTCTTACGTCGCTCATTGACGTGTGGATGGCCTCGTCGGCCACAACGGCGGGGGCCGGGGCCGGATGTCCGGGCGCAAATCCGCCGTCGCCTGCTACGGGAGCAGACACAGCTTCGCCGCCAGCCGGGGTATTGCAGGGGAGGACCATCACACCCAACTCGGAAACTATAGCGTTTCCCTATCTCATTCTGTTATAGACTGGAAAGATGGTGATCGCGTTAAGTAGATCACGTTTTACCTATCGGGAGCCCAAATGCAGGTCGTCGAGCAGCCCGCAAACAGCATTTCGCCAAGGGAGCGAATACTGGCCGCGGCCCGCAAGATCTTCCTCGATGGCTTGCCTGAACATGCGACCATGGACGCCGTGGCCCAGCAGGCCGGCATGTCCAAGAAGACAATCTACCGCGAATTCAAAAGCCAGGTTGAACTGCTTGGCGCCCTGCTGATCGAAAACGTTGCGGACCTTGGGGACTTTACCCCGCCCAAGCCAGGCGACGATATCGAGCTGGAACTCTACGGCATTCTCGTGCGCGTCATCACGCACTTCACCAGCCCGCGCTCGATGGCGCTGGCCCGGCTGATCATCTCGGAAGTGCGCCGCTACCCCGAGCTGATGAACGCGTCCAAGCCGCGCGGCTTCCCGCGTGAGCGGATCGCCAACTGGCTCGCCTCCCCCATCGTGCGCGCCAAGTACCAGATCGACGACCCGGACGACGCCGCCGCCATGCTGTTCGGGATGGTGATGCAGGACTCGGGCTTCAAGCTGCTGGTCGTAAACAGCGCGACGATGCCGCCCCACCTGATCGAGACACGCGCCCGCAGGGCTGTGCAGATTTTCCTGCGCGGCGTGCAGAAGGGCGGCTGAGGGCAACGCTGCTCTCAAGGTGATCAGTTCATCGATCAAAAAAACTTCATCCAGCATCTCTAACATCGCGGCCTTCGCGACGATCGCGATTTGCTGTTCCTGCATCGGTGCGGGAGGACTTGGCGATCGTGTGGCGTCGTGCATGATCGCGGTTGAGATGGGGGATGTTTATGCGTTTGGCTGGCATAGCGCTTTTGATGTCGTTAGGTCTCGCACCCGTGGCGGTGGGGCAAACGCCTGGCGAGTGTGCAGGACAACCGCTTTCGCCACTGCCTGAGCCTTGGCTCAACACAGCCGTTGCCATCACCACATTTACGGAAACCGGCAAACCGGCAGACTACAGCGCAATTGCTGACAACGCTGATGAGCAGGGGATGTCGATTGGCATCCTTCAGTGGAATTTCGGTCAGGGAACAATTGCAAAAATTGTCAACGGAACTCAAAATGTTGACGCCGTCGCGCTGGAAACCATGCCGACATTTGGCAAGAAATTTGTTGCCGAAGCCAAGAGGTCCGGTGGCTCCAAAAGTGAGCGCGACGCAGCTACAGCGTGGGTTGCCGGCGCTCAAACGTCAGACAAGGCGACCTTGCACGCCGAGCTACGGAAGTTTTTAGCTCATCCTGCAGTGCAGAAATCCCAGGACAACGCCGCCCGCGCTGAGGGCGAGGAGGCCTGGAAACGCGCCTCCGCGTGGATGGAGAAAGTTCGCACAGGTTGTACGCCGCAGTTTGCGCAGTTTGCAGTTTTCTTCGATTACCTGAACCATGGCGGCAAAGGCAATTCTATCGAGATCACCGACGTAGTCGCTGCTTATGGAGAAGCGCGCGGCAAAAACATCGACTCCGCAACACGGAACAAATACTCGCAGTTTATCGCTTTCGGCGAGGCCACATGGGTGATGGGATTTCCCCACTACCGGCCTTGTACAATTCCATCGATCGAACGGTCACAAGAGAACGACAAGAATGAAGTGACCGACGTCAGCAACAAGCACGCCTGGGACTCGCAGTATAACTGCGCAATCTGGAGCGACATGATCAAATTCAATACAGGCGAGAACCTGTGGAAGAACGAGATCTATTTTCTCGCCGCTCAGGGGGCGAGATTCCGGCCGGGCTATCGCGAGATTTTCTTCAATCGCAAAGGGACGATCGCACTGGGCCGCGGCGTCATTAACGGGTCCATGTGCGATTTCAGACCGCTTTATATTGACCGGGAAAAAAATCGGCCTGCGACCTTGTCCGAGATCAGCGCCGCGGTGAAATCCAGTTGCGGAACCGCGAGCCCCGTTGCGAACTGATAAGCGAACTCCCTACGGCAATTTAGCTCGTGGGGGTGCGCTAAATCAAACCGCCCACCGGCCGATGTCCCGCTCGCGTCCGATCAGCGAGAGGCCGTAGGCGATCGAGACGAGCTGGTCGCCGGTTTCGATCTTGGCGGCGCCGAACCGATCCTCGAACTGCGCGCGCACGGCAGGCACGAATGACGAGCCGCCGGTGAGGAACACGCGGTCGATCTGGGTTTCTTCCAGACCGGCATCGCGCAGGGCGCGGTCAACACAGGCATTGATCTCGGCAAGCTCAGGCGCGATCCATTTGTCAAAGTCGGTGCGCTTGATCGTCTGCTCGATATCGACGCCAACGACGTGAAGCGAAAGCGTGGCCTCATCGCCATGGGACAGCTGCATCTTCGCGGCGGATACGGCGCGATACATCGCGTAGCCCGCGTCCGCATCGAGGAAGGCCAGGAAGGCGCTGATGCGTTTGGGGTCGAGGCTGGTGCGCAGAAGTACTTCCAGCTCGCGATAGTCGCGCGAATGACGCATGACCGACAGCTCGTTCCAGCGGCTGAATTTCGTGAAATAGGAATTGGGCACCGGAAGCGCCTTGCCCCAGCTGGTGAACTCCGAGCCCTTGCCGAATGCTGGCGCCACAGCGTTATCGATGATGCGATAGTCGAACGCATCGCCGGCGACGCCGACGCCCGTGTGCGCCAGCGGTTTGTAGTCGAGGCCCGACGGGCCAACGGAAAACTTCACGACAGAGAAGTCGCTCGTGCCGCCGCCGAAATCGGCGACGAGGATGGTCGCATCCGTGTTCAGGCGCTGCGCAAAGAAGTAGGCGGCGGCGACGGGTTCATAGACGTGGTGGATTTCCTCGAAGCCGACAGCACGCAACGCCGTCTCGTATCGCTCACGCGCCAGCGTGTCATTGGGCGAAGCGCCAGCGAAGCTGACGGGGCGGCCGATCACGATGCGCTTTGGAAAGTCTATCCCGGCGTGGGAGCGCACCTGTTTGAGAAAGCTCGCCAGCAGATCCTCGAACTTCAGGCGGCGATTGTAGATCTGCGTATCCGTGAACAGCGCACTGGCAGCGAACGTCTTGAATGACTGGATGAAGCGGCACTCGCCTGCCAGCTCCACGAATTTGTCGATGGCCCACGGCCCTGCATCGACATGTGTTCGCCGCCCGGCATCGTCATCGGTTTCGGAGAAGCACAGCACCGAGCGGAACGCATCGAACGCCTCATCTTCATGCGCGAAATGCACAGCCTCGACCTTGCCCTCGGCATTGAGCATCGTGGCGACAGTGTTCGTCGTGCCGAAATCGAGGCCGATCGACAGGGTCATTGCGCCACTCCGACCGGACCAGAAAAAGCCCCCCGGAATAAGCTCCAAGGCGGAGCCGAGTCTCGCGGGGGTCGCTTGGTCTTACCAAGGCCGCATAAAGTCAAGCTTTGGCGCGCTTTGATTCAATGAAAAAGGCCGCCCTGCCTGCAGAGCGGCCTTTCGCATTTGTCGAGCGGCTGAAGCCTATTCGCCGTCAGCCTCCAGGGCGGTGTCCCTGCCCTCGTTCATGCCGACGAGGATGCCGGGCAGCGCGTAGTTTCCTTCGTGGCAGGCGTATTCATAGACCTGCTCTTTCGAGAAGCGCAGCGGCATCTGGCCGGTCCATGTCTGCGTGTAGCTGATCGGATCGATGACTTCGTAGGTGTAGTCGATCTCGACATCCGACACGCGGCGGAAGCGCTCGATGATTTTGCCCTCCTTCGAGAGCGGGATGCGGCCGCGCGCCTGCAGGCGATGCGGGTTGCGGGTTTCGACGACCAGCGTGTCGCCTTCCCACCAGCCAAGCGAGTCGCCGAACCATTGTTCGATCTGGTCGGGCAGCGGCTTCACGGCGCCGGCGTCATCCTTGATGCGGATGATGCGCGCGTCGTGGTTCATCTCGATCTCGAGCATGACGTGGGTAGGCGTCTGCACGATGCGGATATTGTTGTTGTACATCGCGTTGGTAAGCGGCGGGCCGCCCTGGTTGGCGAACGAGACAAGGCAGCGATCGCCCAGCGTGCGGACTTCAGGCCCGGTGTTGTTGACCGTGGTGGCGGCGTTCATGCGCGAACCGGCGGCGGCGTTGCCGGCGCGGTTGTAGGGGATCTGGCCGTTGGCGGGCGATGTGATCCAGGACGAGCGCCATTCTCCGTTGACGCGGCCGTACTCGGAACCGGGATCGATCCAGAAAGCGTTGTAGCCTGCATCGGGGTTGCGATCCGTGAAGACGCCCGAGTTGGGATCGGTGCGCTTCTGGCTGTCGCGCGCGGCCTGCGTGTATTGCGCGCCATCGAGCAGCTGGTTCACCTTCTCCGGCGGGATGACCAGCGTGTCGATATTGGCGCCGCCCCGGCCGCCGCCGCGCGTGAGCGCCGTGAGCGATGCGGTGGACCAGACGCCCTGCAGGTCTGCCTTGCCCCATGCTGTGCGCGGCGCCTTGTAGTTCGGATCCCAGGGCTTGAGGTCCTTGAAGAAGGGGATCGGGCTTTCGAAGGCCTTCGTGCCGGCGATCGGCTTGGGTCCTTCCACCGGCGCGCCGTTTTCTTCGGCGAGCTTCACGCCCGAGTTCGCGCCGATGCGCTGGGCCATTGCGGGCTGGGCCAGCGCCAGCGCAAGGCCGAGCGCGGCCATGGATATGGATTTCAACATTGTCAGCTCCCGAGTGCATCGCGGCGGCTTGAGGACCGCTCATCGTGTGATGCCCGCAAATTATGGCGCGTGGCCGCAGCTGTCGAGCAGCGTTAGGGGCACTTCCGCGTGAAGGGACGCGCACGTCAGCGGGCGTTTGCGGCTTGGCGCTGTCTAGACTGGCGCGAGGCGCATCCAGATGCCTTCACGCTCGGCGGGGCGGCGCTCGACCAGCAGTCGGGAGATCTGGCTGTCGTCATGGAAGGCGGAGCCGCACGCGCTGTCGAGCAGGGCCTTGGCGAGGTTGTCGAGGTCCATGTGCGGGGGATCGCCGGTGAACTCCATGACGATGTGCGCGGACCAGTCGCCCCAGCGGGGGCGGACGGGGAAATGGAGGCGGAAGAAGTCCTTGAGCAGCGGCTTGTAGTATTTCGCCTGTGTGGTGAGGCCATCGACCTGCACTTCGAGCGCGCCATCCTTTTCAAGGCGTGCGCGCACCTTGTTATGGCGGGTCCAGCTCGCGCCTGGGGAATCACCGTCGCCGTTCAAGCTGCATCCTGTCTCGCCGCGCCGGGCGGACCATTGATCCCGGAAGCGCTTGGGTCTAGTGCCAGCGCAGATTTTTCACGCTTTGCCGAGGCTGGGAGCTGCACTGATGGCCGCGAAGACCCGTACCGAAACCGACACTTTTGGCCCGATCGATGTGGCGGCTGACAGGTATTGGGGCGCGCAGGCGCAAAGGTCGCTGGGCAACTTCAAGATCGGCTGGGAGAAGCAGCCCGCCCCGATCGTGCGGGCGCTGGGCATCGTGAAGCGCGCGGCGGCGGAAGCGAACCTCGAACTGGGTAAGCTCGATCCCAAGCTCGCCAAGAACATCGTCGCGGCGGCGCAGGAAGTGATCGACGGCAAGCTGAACGACCATTTCCCGCTGGTGGTATGGCAGACGGGTTCGGGCACGCAATCGAACATGAACGCCAACGAGGTGATCTCGAACCGCGCGATCGAGATGCTGGGCGGCGTGATGGGCTCGAAGAAACCGGTGCACCCGAACGATCACGTCAACATGAGCCAGTCGTCCAACGACACCTTCCCGACGGCGATGCACATCGCCTGCGCCGAGCAAATCTCGACGGACCTTCTCCCTGCCCTCGAGCACCTTCACGAAGCACTGAAAGCGAAATCGAAAGCGTGGGCGAAGATCATCAAGATCGGCCGTACTCACACGCAAGACGCTACCCCGCTGACGCTGGGCCAGGAATTCGGCGGTTACGCCAAGCAGATCGAGAACGGCATCGCCCGCATCAAGTCGACCCTGCCCTCGCTGATGGAGCTGGCGCAGGGCGGCACGGCTGTCGGCACCGGGCTCAACGCGCCGAAGGGTTTTGACAAACTCGTCGCAGCGAAGATCGCCGGCATCACTGAACTGCCGTTCAAGACGGCGCCGAACAAGTTTGAGGCGCTGGCCGCGCACGACGCGATGGTGATGAGCCATGGCGCAATCACCACGGTTGCCGCTTCATGCTTCAAGATCGCCAACGACATCCGCTTCCTCGGGTCGGGCCCGCGCGCGGGTCTGGGCGAACTGGCGCTGCCGGAGAATGAGCCGGGCTCGTCGATCATGCCGGGCAAGGTGAACCCGACGCAGTGCGAAGCGCTGACGCAGGTATGCGCGCACATCATGGGCAACAACGCCGCCATCGCATTCGCGGGCAGCCAGGGCCATTTCGAGCTGAACGTGTTCAACCCGCTGATGGCGTACAACTTCCTGCAATCCGTCCGCCTGCT
>JAUYSA010000112.1 GCA_030696545.1 Hyphomonadaceae bacterium | reverse complement strand
CGATGCTCTTGGGTTCCTGATAGCGCTACGTGCTTCCGGGATGACAGCTATGAAAGTTCCTTGGCCGTCTCTTCAAACGCCCAATCAAGCCAGGGCGTCAGCTTTTCGAGATCAGCCGCTTCCACCGTCGCGCCGCACCAGATGCGCAGCCCCGGAGGCGCCGCCTTATAGCCGCCGATATCGTAAGCCGCGTTTTCCTTCTCGAGCAGCGCCACGAACTTCTTCACAAAGTCCTGCTGCGCTTTCTCATCGAGGCCCGCCACGCGCGGGTCCACGATCGACAACGTCACCGACGTGTTCGAGCGGGTCGCCTTGTCCGCCGCCAGGAACTCAACCCACGGCGTCTTCGCAACCCAGGCGTCAAGCACGGCAAGGTTGGCGTCCGAACGCTTGAACGCCGCCTCGACGCCACCGAGCCCTTCGACCCAGTTCAGCGCATCGATATAGTCTTCGGTCGCCAGCATCGACGGCGTGTTGATCGTCTCGCCTTCGAAAATGCCTTCCGTGACTTCCCCGCCCTTGGCCATGCGGAACAGCTTCGGCATCGGCCATTTCGGCGTGTAGGTCTTCAGCCGCTCGATCGCACGCGGGGACAGGATGAGAATGCCGTGTGCGCCCTCGCCGCCCAGCACTTTCTGCCAGGAATAGGTCAGCACATCGATCTTGTTCCACGGGATCGGCATCGCAAACACGGCCGAAGTCGCATCGCAGAATGTCAGTCCCTCGCGATCATCCGCGATCCAGTCGCCATTCGGAACCTTCACGCCAGACGTGGTGCCATTCCACGTGAAGACAATGTCCGCATCCTTGCGAGCTTTGCTGAGGTCCGGCAGCTTGCCGTAGCCAGCCTTGTGCGTCGTAGCGTCGACCTTCAGCTGCTTGGTGATGTCCGTCACCCAGTCTTCGCCGAAGCTCTCGAACGCGAACACATCCACCGGGCGCGCGCCCAGCATCGACCAGAAAGCCGCCTCGATCGCGCCGGTATCAGAGCCCGGCATGATGCCGATGCGATAGTCCGCCGGAATTTTCAGAATAGCGCGGGTCTTGTCGATCGCCAGCTTCAGGCGCGACTTGCCGAGCTTGGAGCGGTGCGACCGGCCCAGCGATTCAAGCTTGAGATTTTCGGGGCTCCAGCCAGGCCTTTTGGCGCACGGACCAGAGGAAAAGTGAGCGCGATCAGGGCGCACGGCCGGTTTGGCAGCGATAGACATCTGTTTTTCTCCCATCCTTACAGATGGACTGGTCGCCGTTGGGGGCGACTGGCCCGGGCCGCATATGCTCCCGAACGGCTTGCGCGTCAATTAACTCGTTCTGCGTCGTGCGTTCGCCACAGCTACACCCGCCAGGATCAGAGTAAGCGCGCCGATCATCGACCAGTGCAACTGCTCGCCAAGAAACAGCACGCCCAAACCCGTCGCCCATAGCGGCGACATGTAGGTCGTGAATGACACGAACACCGGCCCGGCCCGCTGGATCAGCCAGACATAGACAAACATCGCGAACGCAGTCGGCAGCAGCCCCAGCACAATCATCGCAATGATCGACGCGCTGCTCGCCTGTGCAGGAAACGGTTCCGTCGCCAGAGCGAATATCAACGTCACGATGCCGCCCGTTCCGATCAGGATCAGGCTCGACATCGCAGGCTCGATCCGCGGCGCCATCCGCGTCGCCACATTTCCGATCGCATAGAGCCACGCGCCAAAGATCGCGAGCAGGATGCCGACGAGGCTGCCTCCACCTTCGACGCCGAACTCCGGCAGCACAAGAACGACCAGCCCGGCAAAACCCATCAGCACGCCAATCATCCGGCGCAGCGTCAGCTTCTCACTCGTCAGGAAGTGCGCGAGCAGCACCGTCGCGAACGGCGTACCGCCATTGCAGATCGCCATCACTGCGGAGCCCGTCGTCTCCGCCGCATGAGCGTACATCACGAAAGGTATGGCCGTCGCCGCTACGCCGATGAAGGCAAACCACCCGATCGCCTTGGCCGTTACCTTGACGCCCTCATGCGCCCGCGTTCGCCCGTCGAGCGCACCCTTTATCAGCAACCACATCGCCAGAAAAAATGCGCCGCTCAGCATCCGGCCTGTAACCAGCCACGCCGGGCTGATCGTCTCGACGCCGATCCGCAGACCTGCGAACGTCGAGCCCCAGATCACCACCAGCAGGATCAGCGCCGCCCAGCTCAGCCCATGCCCGCTCAACCGGGGCGAAGCCACACGCGAGGAAGCGCCAGATGTCTGCTCCCCCGTCGCCATGCTCCGCCTCCACCATTGAATGACGGCGCCCTGCTAGGGCATTTCGATCAATGGCGCAAAGCGCAGATGTGAAACGTCAAGTCATGAAACGTGAAAAGCCCCACGTGTGAACGCGGGGCCTTCCGGTCGATCGTCAGAATAACTTAGTAGCCGCGCTTTTCAGCGTCGCGGTTGGCGTCCTTGCGGGCGTCTTTCACGTCTTCCTTGACGTCGCCGACGGCCTTTTGCGTCTTGCCGGCCACTTCCTTCATGCCGCCTTCGATCTGATGCTTGGGGGAATCCACGGCTTTGCCGAATTCCTTCTGCACCTTGCCGGCAGCTTCCTTGATCGTACCTTTGACCTGGTCCTTGTTCATAAGCTCTCGTCCTCTGGTTGAGACACGTCCCACACAGCGCAATAACGTGGAGGTCCAAACCGGGTTCCGGCGGAAACTAACCTGGGATCAGAATCGAAAAACGCCTTCAATAACCGTACGCGCGCGGCCGATAAGCTTCACCCTATCCCCTGCCATCCGCGTGGTGATATGCGCGCCGCGACCGGGATAAGCCTGGAAGCAGTTCAGCTCAGCTTTGCCCAACCGCTCCGAAAAGAACGGCGCGATGATGCAGTGCGCCGATCCCGTCGCAGGATCTTCGGGAATGCCTGAGCCCGGCGCAAAGAAGCGCGAGACAACATCGAACTCGCCCGTCTTCCATCCTGCTCCCGACGCCGCACAGATCAGATTGCCTCGCCCGCCCGTAGCCTCGCCCGCGATGACGTTGATCTTCGCAAGATCCGGCTTCAGCGCGATCACCTCATCGGGCGATGCAAAGACCGCCATCAGATACGGCCCCGCCACCAACTCTTGCGGCCGCGCGCCCAGCGCGTCGACCAGCTCCTCCAGCATCGGCCCGGAGCGCGGCGGCTGCGCCGGAAAATCCATCTCCAGCCGCCCATCCGCCAGACGCTTCACCGTCAGCCGCCCCGACTTCGTATCGAACCCAATCTCCGGACCATCAAAACCAAGGTGAGCATAAAGCGCATGCGCACTCGCCAGCGTCGCATGTCCGCACAGCGGCACTTCAAGCGCCGGCGTGAACCAGCGCAGATCAAACGCGCCGCCGCCCTTCGCCACGATGAAGGCCGTCTCCGCAATATTGTTCTCCGCTGCGATCGCCTGCATCACCTCGGCTGCGGGGAACACCTCCATCGGCATCACAGCCGCAGGCCCACCGGCCATCGCCGTCTCGGCAAATGCATCGATCTGAAAGAATTTATGCTCGCTCATCGCCACTCTCCAGGAGCAGGGGACCTACACCCGCAAACTGCTCGCGAAAAGCGATACTAACTGAGCAATCGATGAGCCCTGCTTATGCAGGCCGCCACTTCGCGAACATCATCTGGAATGCCTCCGGGTCACGCGACGGCCAGCCATGATCCACCGGCCCGTTGCCCTGCCCCAGTCCCGGCGCGCGCGTGATCGCCTCGACCAGATACGCCCGCGCCAACGCCACCGCATCAATCAGGACAAGCCCGCGCGCCAACCCCGTCGCAATGCCAGACGCCAGCGTGCATCCCGTGCCATGCGTCGCCTTCGTCACGATGCGCGGCCCGTCAAAGAAATGCTCGCCTGTCTCCGTCGCCAGCACATCGATGATCACATCGCCCGGCACATGCCCGCCTTTGATCAGCGCCGCCTTCGCGCCCATGTTCAGCAGCTTGTCCGCCGCGCGCCGCTGACCGTTGATCCCGTCCACCGCCTTGCCCGTCAGCACTTCCGCCTCCGGCGCATTCGGCGTCACCAGCGTGGCGTTCGGTATCATCAGCCGCCGAACAGCATCCACCGCCCCTTGTGGCAGCAACACATCGCCAGACGTCGCCACCATCACCGGATCGATCACACGCGGAATGCTGCGCGCGATCTCATCGAACGCCTCGGCGATTGTCTCGACCAGCAGCTTGTCGCCCAGCATCCCGGTCTTCAGCACATCCGCGCCGATATCTTTCAGCACCGCCTCCATCTGCGCGCGCACAGCCTTCGGCGGCGTCGCCACCACGCCATTCACGCCCAGCGTATTCTGGATCGTCAGCGCCGTGATCGCCGTAGCCGCATACCCGCCCAGCGCCGTCACCGTCTTGATATCCGCCTGAATCCCCGCGCCGCCGCCGGAATCCGATCCGGCGATAATGAGCACGCGCCCCAACGGTGTTGGCGCTTTGGACTTGTCTTTTTTCATCTCAGCCATGAACCCTCATAGCCGCAGAGTCGCTTTTGGGGAAACGGATGCCTGCCGCGAAAAAGAAGGCCGCCGCCGCGAGAGACCTCACCGCAAAAGCCTTCATCGCCAGGCTCAAGACCTTCCAGTCCGACGACGAACTGCGCAAGATCAAGGGCTACTTCAAATCCGGCGAAGGCCAGTACGGCTATGGCGACACGTTCATCGGTGTCCGCATGGGCCACGTCTTCGCCCTCGCCAAAGCCTTCGTCGAGATGAGCCCCACCGAAATCGAACGCCTGATGGAGAGCGACATCCACGAAGCCCGCGCCGGCGCGATGTCGATCATGGGCCAACAGACCATGCTGAAGAAAACCACCGAGGCCCGCCGCAAGGAACTTTACGACCTCTATCTCCGCCGCCACGACCGCATCAACAACTGGGACCTTGTCGATCTCGCCGCCAAGCCCGTCATCGGCCAGTACCTCGCCGACAAACCCCGCACGATCCTCCGCAAGCTCGCGAAATCAAAGAACCTGTGGGAACGCCGCACCGCGCTCTACGCCTGCCTCTGGTTCATCATGAAGGAAAAGACCGTCGACGACACCGAAGCGGTCTGCGAGATCCTGATCAACGAAAAAGAAGAGATCATCCAGAAAGCCCTCGGCGGCCTCATCCGCTGTATCGGCATAGACCGCCCCCGCCTCCACGCGTTCCTTCACAAGCACGCCGCCACAATGCCCCGCGTCGCGCTCCGCTACGCGGTTGAGAAACTCAGCGCCGCTGACAAGAAGAAATACATGGCGATGGGCCGGTGAGCACGCCCCCGTCCCTCTACGGACGGCCCTTCGGGCCTGCTCAGGATGAGGGCTAAGGGCCCGGCAGCTATGTAGCCCTCATCCTGAGCAGCACGTGGAACACGTGCGCCCGTCGAAGGACGAGGCCGTACTCACCGGCCCATCAACCCGGCTTCTCAAACACCGTTCGAAAATCAAACGCCGCCGCCGTCGCCCCCACGCGCCCGATCAGCTCCAGCTTCGCCATCCCCTCGCCCAGCGCCGGCACGCGCCCCGCTTCAACCCACCACAGCGCCAGATAAGCAGGCATCTCGACAAACCATTCCCCCCGCCGCCGCATCACCGTACGATGCGTCAGATTGCGATACGCAAACGCCGCCAGCTGCTCGATGCTCTCCCACACCGTGATGTTGATCGTCAGCGCCGGATCATCGCTGTCCCCCTCGCCGATCATGCGCCAGACAAACCCAGGCGACGCCTCGGCCAGCGCATTCACCTCGTCCAGCGCCGCCTCGAAATCCGCATTGACCGGATGCTCACGCGGCTCGCGAAACCTGGCGACGTTTATTTGCGCGATATGCCAGCCTGCCATTCCCCGCCCCCATGCGGCGCAAGGCCCGGCGGATCAATGCCCGCCCTTCACGCCCCCAACCGCCATACCCTTGTAGAAGCTGTCGAGCGCCATCGTATTCACCGCATCGCCAAAGTCGACAACGCCCATCTTGCGATAGTGCTCGACTTCGAAAATGCATTTCTTGTCGCCAACCGTCAGATCAACGCCCAGGTCCGGAATGTCCTTGGCCTCGATCCAGCGGAACCGGCCATAGATGGCCACCGAACACACCTTGAAGTTCAGCCCGCTGCACGCCTTGAAGTAGGGATCGTTCCGGACGTCATCGAGATACCGGGTCACGTCCACCAGAACGAACGGCATGATGAGCCGATCAACATACTTATTCTCGTCGAGTGGCTTAACGATATCGATCGGCCGCCCATCAACCAGCGCAGGCCATCCCATGTTCTGGCGATAACCCGCGATCGTTGCCACCGGCATGCCGATGATGTTGGCCGCCTTGTCGTAATGGCAGATCGCATCGACATGGGCCTGCAACCGCTCGAACTCGATCGCGGCATAGTTCTGCCCGTCATAGTTCTGCGTCTTGGCGTCCTTCAGGATGCTGTCATCCCACTGCCCGCCCGGAACCTCCGGCATCGGCGTCACCGGCACGCCCGGCTTGGATTGCCCCGGCGGCTTGGGCGGCGACAACGGCTTCTGCGCCTCGGCAACCCCGCCAAAGGCCGCAATCAAAAGGAAACACCCGGCAACCAGACGCACGAACCCCTCCCGCGTAAAGTCTCGCTACAGAGGTAAGCGTGAACCGCCGGGAAAGCGGGCCAAGCGATGTGCGGGACGAACGCCCTCGTCCTTCGACGGACGCACGCTGCGCGTGCTGCTCAGGATGAGGACTACCTGGCTGCCGGTGGTTTAGCCCTCATCCTGAGCAGGCCCGAAGGGCCGCCCGTCGAAGGACGAGGGCGCGCTCGCAAACCTCAGTTCGACGTCAGCGCCACGAACACATCTTCCAGATCCGGCTCTTCCGTCGCCAGATCCCCGATCTTCACATTCGCCTCGCGCAGCTTCGCGAGCAGCTGCTCGATCGTCGTCGCATCCGCCTTGTACGTGATCGCCAGCTGGCCATCCTTGCGGATGGTCGCGTCCATCCCCGCGAACGCTGACGGCGCAGCGTCCAGCGGCGTCTCAGGTCGCACCACCAGCGTCTTGTAGTTCAACCGCCGCAACAGTTTCGGCGTCGGCTCGCACGCGGCGACCGCGCCATGATTGATGATGGCGATCTGGTCGCACATCTCCTGCGCTTCCTCGAGATAGTGCGTCGTCAGCACCACGGTCGTACCGTTCGCATTCAGCTTGCGCACATACTCCCACAGTGACCGCCGCAGCTCCACGTCCACGCCAGCCGTCGGCTCGTCCAAGATCAGGATCGGCGGCGTATGCACCAGCGCCTTCGCCACCATCAGCCTGCGCTTCATCCCGCCCGACAGCTGCCGCACATAGGCGTGCTTCTTGTCGCCGAGGCCCAGCGCATCGAGAATCTCGTCCGTCCGCCGCTCCGCGCTCGGCACGCCATAGAAGCCCGCCATCAGCTCCAGCGTCTCGCGCGGGGTGAAGAACGGGTCCATGTTGATTTCCTGCGGCACGATGCCCAGCGCCGCCCGCGCCTCGCGCGGCCGCTTGTCGGCGTCGATGCCCCAGATTTTCACGCTGCCAGATGTCTTGTTAACCAGCCCGGCGAGAATGTTGATAAAGGTCGACTTCCCCGCCCCGTTCGGCCCCAGCAGTCCGAAGATCGAACCCCGCGGCACCTGAAGATCAACGCCCTTCAGCGCCTGCTTGGCGGGCATCTTCTTGGAGGCGGCATAGGTCTTGGTCAGACCCGAAACATCGATAGCCAGTTCGGGAAGCGCGGAAGACGAATCGGGCAAGGACGGCCACCTTCTGACAGGCTCTCGGCCGCATTGACGGCGGCGTGAGGCAGCCCATAGGTAAGGTGCAAACCGCCGCCCCGCAAATCAGCCGGGCTAATGAGAGAACGAAATGGCCTCGCCTCCCGGAAAGAACTCTCCCCCTGCCTCTCCGGCTGCTCCCCCCACCCCTGAAAGCCAGCGCTGGTTCATGGACCATCCCGAGGTTGTCGTGGTGGCGACCCCAAAGGTCGCCTGCGATGGCGGCGGCGGGGCGCTTGGCCACCCCAAGGTCTGGTACGACATGTCCGAGCAGGACTTTGTCGAATGCAAATACTGCGACCGGGTGTTCGCCCTGAAGAACGGCAGCCATGACCCGGGCGTTCCAGGCAAGTAAGCCGCCAACGCCGCAACCGCGAAATCGCAGCATTTGGCCTGTAACAGGGGTGTAACTCCCGTAACACTGCTGATCGTTACGGTAATTCACCTGCCGCTGCGCCCATCCTCCCACCACAAGCTCTCCAGCAGCCCGAGAACAAGGGCATGGGCGAATCGCCCAAACGAAGTGGCGTGGAGGAACTCCCCGAATGACGACCTGGACCCGCACCCTGATGGGCGGCGTTGCCGTGCTCGGGCTGCTTTCGGCCGCCCCCGCCTTCGCCCAGTCGGAAGCCCAGTCACAAGCCGAACCCCAGACCGTCCAGGCCGGCCCCTCCGCAGATGATCCACAGGATCGGCAAGGCGACACCGTCGTCATCTTCGGCCGCGCCGAGGAGCAGATCGGCACGGCCCAGTCCGCTTCCGAAGGCGTCGTCGGTTACGCTGACCTGTCCACCCGCCCGATCAGCCGCGCCGCCGAGCTTGTGGAAGTCATCCCGGGCATGATCGCCACCGAACACTCCTCGGGCGGCAAGGCGAACCAGTACTTCCTGCGCGGCTTCAACCTCGACCACGGCACCGACTTCGGCGGCTTCATCGATGGCGTGCCGATCAACCAGCGCTCGCACCCGCACATGAGCGGCTATCTCGACCTCAACTTCCTGATGGCCGACCTGGTCGAGCGCATCGAATTCAAGAAGGGCGTGCAGTACGCCGAAAACGGCGACTACACGTCGGCGGGCTCCGCCTCCTTCGTTCTTTACGACAAACTCCCCGAAAACTATGTCCAGCTCCGCTTCGACGCCGATGAATACCGCCTCTCGGCCGCCGGTTCGTGGGATATTGGCGAGGGCACGCTGCTCGCCGCTGTCGCTCACGAGGGCGGCGATGGCGCGTTCGATCTGCCCGCCGAACTCGACAAGACCACAGCGTATCTCAAATACACCCAGCCACTCGGCAACGCGAAGCTGCGCCTCGGCTTCATCGGCTATTCCAACGAATGGACCGCGTCAGACCAGATCCCGCTGCGCGCCGTCGAGGATGGCTCGATCAGCCGCTTCGGCGCCATCGATCCGACCAATGGCGGCATATCGAAACGCTACATTGCTTCCGCCGGCCTTGAATGGGATCAGGCCAGCGTCCTCGCCTACGTCCAGAAGTCCGAACTGAACCTCTTCCATAACTTTACCTATTTCATCGACCCGGTCCTCGGCGACCAGGTCGAACAGGTCGAAGATCGCTTCGCTGCCGGCGCGCGCGCGAAAATCGAGCGTGAATTCGACCTCTTCGGCGTCCGCACCGAAGGCCGCCTCGGCGCCGACACCCACTTCGACTGGCTCGACGAAACCGGCCTCTACCGCACCACCAACCGCGTCCGCACCTCCGCCATCGCCACCGACAAAGTCGACGTCATGTCCGCCGACGTCTGGGGCGACGTCACCCTGCACTGGACCGACCGCTTCCGCACCACGATCGGCCTGCGCGCGGATTATATCGACGGTGAAGTCGACGGCCTGAACCCAGCCAATGCCGGCAGCGAATCCGGCGTCCAGTGGAGCCCGAAATTCAACGCCGCCTACCAGATCTCGGACGAGCTCGAAGTCTATGCCGGCTACGGCCTCGGCTTCCACTCCAACAACATTGTCGGCGTCGTCCAGACTCAGGACCCTGTCACCGGCGACCCCGTCGATCCCGCAACCCTCTTCGCCGAAAGCCGCGGCGGCGAAGTCGGCGTCCGCTGGGAGCCGAACGCCACCTTCAACCTCTCCGCCGCCGTCTTCGCGCTCGATTTCGATTCAGAGCTGATCTACGTCGGCGACGCCGGAATCTCCGAACCGTCCGACCCAACCCGCCGCTACGGCTTCGAAGTCGCCGCGTTCTGGAATCCTGTGGAATGGCTGGCTTTCGACGCGTCCTATGCCTACTCGCATTCGCGCTTCAAGGATGCGGCGTCCAATCTCGACCGTGTGCCCAACACAGTCGAAGGCGTCGCCGCAGCCGGCGTCACCTGGCTCCCCGGCGATGGCTGGGAAGGCTCGCTCCGCGTCCGCTATCTCG
The DNA here is from genome assembly GCA_030696545.1 of Hyphomonadaceae bacterium. Lineage (GTDB taxonomy): Bacteria > Pseudomonadota > Alphaproteobacteria > Caulobacterales > Hyphomonadaceae > UBA7672. The sequence goes on along the minus strand of JAUYSA010000112.1, from coordinate 2,270 downwards.
GCCCCGGCCCGCTGATCGAGGACAACTCCGTCCGCGCCCCGTCAACCACGCTGGTCAACGCCGGCATCTCGAAAGACCTCGGCAATTTCGAGATCGGCTTCGAGATCCTGAACCTGCTCGACGCCGAAGACTACGACATGGTCTATCTGTACGAGAGCCAGCTGGCTGGCGAAGCCGCCCCGGTCGAAGACATCCACTTCCACCCGGTCCACCCGCAAACCGCCGTGCTGACCCTCAAGGCCAGGTACTAGAAATCCGCGCCTGCCCTACCCAGATACAGCGCGTTCCAGCAGCCGCTGCCGAAAAACCGAGTCTTTACAGCCCCAACCGCGACTCATCCGCTTCCGGACGTTTTGCGTATGGAATGTGACATCGGCTTCAGCTAAGGGCTGGTTCCGGGAACGGTCGATTTCTTCAGGGCTTAGGGGACTATGCGGGCTTCAACGTCCAGATTCGTGTACTGCCTGGGCCTCCTCGCTGTGACGGCCTGCGCTGTGCTGCCCGAAGCCATCCCGATGCTCGGCTCTCCGACTCACACCGAAGCCGCTCCGCTGACCACCGAAATCCGCCTTGCCCAGGCCATTCGCGGACGTGTTGAACTTGCCGCGGCTGTCACGCCCGATGATCCCACCATGGTCGAAGCTGTGGCCACCGAAGCAGCCCTGCGCGATCTCGCCTTCTCTGACGATGTCGCCGCGACGCGCCGCGACCTGATCTATGCCCTCAGCGACGAACTGTCGGACGCTTTGGCCGATCGCGAGCAGGCCTCCACCCGCCTCGACGCCGCCCACCCGGAACTGGTGAAGGCTGATGCCGTGGTCACGGGCCTCACCGCCGCGATCAACCGCGAAGTCCACCGCAACCGCGTCTGAACCCGTCTCGTTTGAACCGTCATTGACGCCCGGCGCCTATCGCGCCAACCCTCCCTGAAAGAACAATCGGGGAAGAACACCATGAAGCGCATTCTCGCCGCCCTCGCCCTTCTGGCCGCCAGCGCGTGCGCCACCAACCCACCCCTGCCCGATCTCGCACAGACCCCGGCGTCCAAGGCCCCGCGCTTCGACGACGCCATCGCTGCATTCGAGGCCGCCGACAAAACCGCCATGCCGCCCAGATGCGCCACGCTCTTCGTTGGCGCGTCCTCGATCCGCTTCTGGAGATCGCTGAAGGAAGACTTCCCCGATCGCACCGTCATCAACCGCGGCTTCGGCGGCTCAACGGTCTGGGAAGTCGATCACTATTTTGACCGCGTGGTCGCGCCCTATAACCCGAAAGAAATCGTCTTCTACGCCGGCGAAAACGACCTCTGGGTCGACAAGCGCTCGCCAGACGAAATCTACGCCGACTTCGTCCAGTTCATGCGCCTCAAGGAAAAGGCGCTGGGCTCAACACCCGTGTATTTCATTTCCGCCAAGCCGTCGAAGCAGCGCTTTGAACAACTCGGCCAGCAGGCCGCGTTCAACGCGAAAATCAAATCCCTCGCCGACGCCCGCAATGATCTCGCCTTCATCGACATCGTGTCCGCCATGCTGAAGCCCGACGGCAAACCAAAAGACATCTTCGTCGCCGACGACCTCCACATGACCCCCGACGGCTACGCCCTCTGGACCCCCATCGTCGACGCAGCACTCGATGCCGGCCAGGAAGCAAAAGCCCCGGGCTGCTAACGCTAGAGTCACACCTCCCGATCCCCCTCCGTCTCGCTGACTTCGTCAGCGATCCACCTCCCCCTGCTCCGCATGGAGAGGCAAACACCGGCGCCTTGGCTCCACCAGTGCGAAGCACTGGGGGAGGTGGATCGCCGCGACGCGGCGAGACGGAGGGGGCACCCACCCACTGACATCGAGATTGGGGGATAGAGCGATATCAGAACTGTAGGACGGCCAAAAATCTTCCCGCGCACTCTCAACGCACTAGCCCGAAAGAATGAGGGATAGCGCCCTCCAGATTCAACCGGCCCCGGAGCACGCGCATAATCCCCCCATCGCCTCCGCATGGAGGGCAGTCGCGATGTTCAACGGCGCGGAGGCGATGCGATCGAGCGGTCTGGGCCTGCGGAATGCTGTCTGTACAGCCAACGCGGGTGTAAACGGCGAGGTGCTCCGGCCCGCGCTGTGACAGGGACTGGGTGAGAACACGCCAGCCTTTCCGTCGCCGGCCTGGGGTCCAAGAGGTGAAACACCTCCGTGATTCAGCTGGCGGATAACGATCGCGGGGGCGCGGGATGTCGCGTTTCTCTCTATCTGCCGGCAGGCTGCAACAGCAGTCAG
>JAUYSA010000444.1 GCA_030696545.1 Hyphomonadaceae bacterium | reverse complement strand
ATTCGTCGGTGTTGGCGGGCGGCGGGGTTGGCGTCGGCGGCGCGGGATGCGGCTCCGGGTGCGGGGCTGGTCCAGGCGTCGGTGTCGGCGTGGGCGTAGGTGTGGGGACCGGCGTTGGAGTTGGCACAGGCGTCGGCACAGGCGCCGGAACCGACCCACCCGTCTTGGCCACGTACTTGCGCACGTAGTCGATCTCGAAATCCCGAGGCCAGACGTTCTGGTCATCCGGCGACGGCGCCCATGATCCCGGCGCGCTGACGCCGTGGTTCAGGATGAAGTCGAACTTGCGCGGCTGGCCTGCATCGTCGGGAAGGAAGCAATCCAGCGGCGTCCGGGTCTGCCCCATGAGGTAGCCGTTCAGGTAGCCGTAAATGAACTCGCGCGTGTACAGCAGGCCGAAGCGGGCGAACTTGCCGGTGGCGATGCTGTAGTCCGGAACCCGTGTCTGATAGATCGGCGCGGGTCCTTGCAACGCGCTATGCACAGTCGCCGCCATAGGCTGGTGAATGCCGTACTCGCGCTTTGAGAACGTCTCGAAGATGTCCAGTTCGGGTGGCCACTTGAACGGCATGATCGACCAGAAGGCGGCGCTGAGGCCCTGGTCCGTATCCAGGCGGATGGAAGCCTCGACGTAATCCCCCGCCCCGTACAGCGAACCCTGATCGGCTGCGTGGCCGGTCGTGGCGTAGCCGCCGACGTAGTTCAGGCGCTTGAAGAAGTCGGCGTTGGCTCCGACCTCAAACGCGGCGCGCAGCGCCTTGATCGCCTCGGGCATCCTGTCGACGCGGATTTTTAGCGAGCCGTTCGACACCGTGAAGGGATTGAAGGAAGCCTTCACGGCCGGATTGCGCGGATCGACGAACATCGCGGCTTCCGTGCCGCTCGGCCCGCCATTGGTCCCGCCGACACCGTAGCCCTTGGCTGGGTCGTAGCCGGCGATCTGGTACTCGGGAACGCAGGGATACCACTTGTTGAGATCGAGGGCCGTGCCTTCGAACTCGTCGGCCCAGCTCAGCTGGAACTGGTCGAGGTCGATCATCTGCAGCGGCTCACCGATGCCGGCGAACAGCTTGTGGGCGTGGGCGCGGTTGATCCAATCGAGCGGTCCCGTGCCGGCGGACCAGCTCTTCAGCGCAGCGCCTGTGCGGACCTCGGCGATCGGACCCAGCGAGGAACCCCAGTCGAGGTGGAACTCGCCGTGCGGCGACGGTACGTTGTCGATCCAGGTGCCGGCGTCGGAAATGACGTCCGCGTTCAAGTGCGGCATCCCGCCCTTGGCGAAGTAGATCGAGTGCTTGCCAGGCGTGATCGCGCCGATGCGCAGGCCGCCGTTGTACAGCGCCCCATCCTCACGAACGTAGATGTCGAAGTAGGGATGGCCCTCTTTGTCGCCGCACCAGAAGATCGGCGTCCGGCCGCCCAGCGCGGGGATCTCCACGTTGAGGAACAGCCACTGAGCGGGCGCCGCCCAATAGCCGTTGCCCTGATCGACGGCAGCGGGGAAGGCCAGCGAACCGGGCGGACGTTGGCCGGGGAGCGAGGTCGGCGTGGGTACGGGCTTATTGAACATCGGGATCGCTCTTCGTTTCCGACGCCACGGTGGGGCGATCGGCCAGGTAAACCCGAACAGCAGCAGCGCTGTGACCGACCGTCTCGACGGCTTCGCGAAGTTCGTCACGCGTGATCCCGAGGGCTTCTGACCAGAAGGCGACTTCGTAGCTTTGCTCTAACGAAATCAGCTTCCCGTCGAGTGGACCCGGATCTTGTCGATTGTCGCTCATGGCTTCACCTCTGGGCCTGCCAGCAGCTCTTCGAGCGTCGGCTTGGGCGGCTTGGATTGGTGTTTGCCGAACACGCGCTCCCAGCCCTCAGGAGGCCGCAGGGCGTCCGTCAGGCGCTCGCCGTACAGGTTGGACAGGTCGCCGGCCGCAACGGCCAGGGCGCGCTTCCTGTCGCAGATGTCGAGCTGACCGGTCTGAAGCCGCCCAAACACCTGCCAGTCGGCTTCCGTGGGGTTCGGCGGCGGCGGGAGGTCAGCCCCCTCGCACGGTTCGCGAGACAGCGGCGGGATCGACACTCGGAGTTCCGACGCCGTAGCTGCGACAGATCGGATCTCGGCCGTAGAGCTTGCTCCGGCACAGGCTGCGATAAGCGGCGTCGTCAGGATAAGGCAGCAGCACAGGACGGGTCGGGCCAGGGACGCGGACAATCCGGTCGCGGTACTCGACTTCGGCTTTGCGGATTTCGGCGACGTCATGGTCGGTCCCTTTGCGGATGTCGGCGATTTGCCCCTTGGTCTCGCCCTCGATCTTGTCGACGGCGGCCTGTTGTTCGGCTTGGGTCTTCGGCACGGTCTTGGTGACCTGGGTCTGGACCTTGGCGGCGGGGCTGGGGGTGGGCTTGAACGGGCCGAGGGCGAAGACCCAAGCCAGCAGCACGATCAGGGCAATGGCGCCCACCACGCCGCCCACGACCTTGATTGCGGTGTTCATTGCAGCAGTCCTCCGATGTAGCCGCTTAGCCCGCCCTTCTCGCGGACGCGCTTGAGTTGGGCGAAGGCCAGCAGTCCGATTCCGACGAGCATCAGCAGGACGAAGACAGCGATGGCGGCGCGGCCGAGCACGGTGTCGCCGATGTGCGGCTGAACTTCCTGGGCGCGTTCCATGGCGGTCTGCCCGAGGCCGCCTACCGTGGTCGCTGAGAGCCCTGCCCCGTCCGCCGTCTTCAACTGCGCCTGCTCAGCCTCGACAGCCTTGCCGGTGGCTTCGGCCTTCAGCGTGAGCAAGGGCTTTGGTGGCGGCGGCGCTCCACGCGCCATGTCCATGGCGACGGCCTTGATGTGCGCGACGCGCTTCGTCCATCCGTTCTTGTTCGGCTCCCAGTTCTTCAGCGACTTCATGAAGCGGAGACGGCGGTCGCTGAGCTTCGCAACGACGTCGTCATGATTGGCGGCTTCCAGGGCTTCCATAGTGGCGAGCCCGATGTGCGAGTCGGCCTTGACCCCCAGCGTGCGCTGCAGATCTTTCGCCGCCCGCGATGGCCCGCTGTTCACCGCGTAATCGAAGACGGCGAGGTCAATGCCGCTCGGCAGGGTGTCGCCCTTGATCTCGTCCCAGAACTCGGTGCGATAGAGGTCTGTGTACTCCGCGACGGTCAGCTTTCGGACGCTCTGCGGAGGAAGGTCTTTCTTGGCTCTCCATTTGTCGTAGGTCGCCTGGGTGACGCCCTTGTTCGTCAAGCCGCCTGGATCTGCCGAAAGCGGGCGATCAGAAATCCCACCCTCAACGCCCACGACGGTCTTCAAGAGCGGATTGTAATTCGCTCTCACGAGGCGCCCCTGAAGAGCTTCCACACCTGCTCAAGGAACTTCGTGATCGGCGCGAGCGCCGCGATTGCGGCGCCTGCGGCGGCAATGGCGGTAAACCACTTCACGGCCTTGCCGGTCGTGGTCTTCCAGAACGCCTTCACCTGCTCGCGAGCCGAGGCGATAGAGACTTCGGTGCTGTTGCGCATCGCGCCCACAGCGGCGTTCGTATTCGCGCGGGCGGCGGTCGCGCCGGCCTGGGCCGCCTCAACGGCTCGCTCGGCGGCGTGGACAGCATCCTGCGCCCGCCCATCAGCCTTCTGCGCCGCTGCTGTGGCTGCGCCGGCCTGCGTCTCCACCGTCCCCAGCCGGTCGCGAAGCTCGCCAAGATCACGGCGCATCTCACCGATCTCGCGCTGCGTGTCGTGGTCGAGTTGCTCCACCTTGCCAGAAAGCCGGGCCTCGATGCGGTCGAGGTGTAGGACCAATCGCTCGCCCAGCGCGTCGATCCGTTCGTCGTGTCCGTCCAGCCGCGCATCTAGCCGCGCGCTCAGGCGGCCGATCGTGCCTCGAGTATCAGGGTCGGTCACTGCGGCTGTTCTCCTAAGCGCCGCACGGCCAGACGCCGCGGCCGATGACTGTTGCGCGCCTCGTCGCGCGGGGTGGGGCTGAGGGGTGGCGAATGCGGGATGCATGGTTCACCCCTGGCGATGTGAGAGACGCTCTGCGATCCAATCGAATCCCTCGACGGCGGCGCAGAACACGAAGATCGGGCCGCCGAGGATCACCACGAGCACGAACGGCGCGGCGAACCAGGCGGCGAGGAACAGCAGGGCCTCGATCACGTCAGCGACGCCCAAGCCGCCGAGCCGTAAGCGGCGCCCATCGTCAACTCGACCAGCCCGTACTGAACCTTCAGCCGTTCGTTGCCCTCGCTGGCGGTGATCTTGAGCGTGGCGACGTCGGCATCCATGGCCCGCGCCTTCTGGCCATACATCGCGCTCAAGACGACGCAGACGGCTGCGAAGATCAGGAACGCGAGGCCAGTACGGTGAAGGTCAAGATCGCGGGTGTGGGCCAGCAACAGAACCGGCGGGATGGCCGCCGCGTGCTTGCCGGCCGACGCCAGCAGCTGCGACAGCTTGCGCGGAGCCTGGCCGCCGCCGAAGAATGGGATGCAGCGCCAGACGAGGAACGCCAGCGCGAACAGGCTGGCGGTGATGGCCATTTCTGCGCCGCCCTGCAGGAAGCCGAGAAACGCCCCTGCCCCCGCCAGTGCGCCGAGAATGACGGCTTTCTCGCCCTTGAAGCTGCGGTCGTCGCCGAACATGCGATTGCCGACGGCGTAGAGGGGAACGAGCACGACAAAGAGCGCGCCCGTGAGCGCGTTGGGTTCGTCCATGGGGATGGTGTTCCTTAAGGAAGCTAGGCCGTGCGTCAGACGCTGGCGGCGATGGCGATCATGAAGCCGCCTGCGATCAATAAGAGAAGGCGGGGACGCAGCCGGCGGGCAGATCGTCCATCTCGGCGATGGTCACGTAGAGCCGCACGTTGTCGCTGCTCGCGTAGTAGACGTTCGCGCCGAAGTAATAATTGTCGCCGGCGTTGTCGTCCCAGTTCGCCAGATCGTAGTTGGTGAACGAGCCGCCATCCTTGTTCATCGAATGGATGTTGGTCGTTGGATTGATCTTCTGACCGATCCGCTCGCCGACTTCGATGGTTCCCAAGGCTGTGTTGGCCGGCGATCCATCCGCACCGTAATAATAGCCGGTGCCGCAGGAATAGGCCGACTGCTCCTCGTAGTTGTTCACCGCGTTGGTGGTGTCGAAGTCCTCGGTGCAAATGCCGAACGTCGTGCCGTCATCGCTGCCGGGATGTGACACGCTGGCGACGGTGCGATCCGCCTCCCAGTAGGTCGTCACGCCCGCCGGGAAGGCTTGCGAGCCGCGCGCGAACTTGGAGCCCGTGGTGTCGGCGTTGCGGGTGATGGTCTTGTCGCCGTTGGACTTGGTGAGCGAGGCGTTGACCGAGCCCCAGGTCATGTAAGCGGGATCGAAGGTGTATCCCGCGCCGTCCAGGGCTTCGTAGCAGCGGCTGGCGAGGGTGGTGACGCTGGCCTCGGCGAAGTGAATGCCGTCGTGCAAGGTCAGGCCGTCAGTGTTGATGATTTGGACGTAGGCGTCGGCCTCGGCCACCAGCCATTGTTGAGCGCGCGTCGTCGCGCCGTAGGGCCAGACGCTATTGCGCACGCGCGGCATGGCGATCGGCGTGGAGGCGTCAAGCACGGTGGCCGTGCGCAGGGCGGCGAAGGCGGCTTCGATGTTGTCCTGGGTGTCGAGCGAGTCGGCCTGGATATTGGCGTCGGTCTCGGCGCCGATGCAGACGCACCGTTTGCTGCCGACCGAGTAACCGGCCACGCCAAGCGCGGTCAGGAACGTCGGCCACTGGTCGATCATGTTGAGCAGATGCGCCAACGGCCCCGGTGTCGCGTCCGGCGAGAAGTTGCCGTAGTCTGTGTCACCTGGGTTGGCGAAGCCGGCGCCCGGCCAAGACGCCTTGAAGGTGACGATGGGCGTGGAGGGGTTG
>JAUYSA010000093.1 GCA_030696545.1 Hyphomonadaceae bacterium | reverse complement strand
GCGAGGTGCTCCGGCCCACGCCGTCACAGGGACTGGGTGAGAACACCCCGGCCTTTCCGTCGCCGGCGTTGGCTCCAAGAGGTCGAAGTGACCTCCGTGAAACAGCCGGCGGATAACGATCGCGGGGGCGCGGGATGTCGCGTTTCTTCTTCACTGCCGGCAGGCTGCAACAGCAGTCAGCCCAAACCACGCGGGGCCATCCCGCGTCCCCGGCCCTCCATCTTGATGGGGCCAGAGCTGAAGCATCCCGGACGGCTCAGGCCAGTCCGATAGAGAGCCCGCATCTCTAAAGTCGCCATTCTCGGGACAAGCCCGAGAATGACCTGAGCAGTAAGCGGACCTTCAGGTCCGCGTTCCCCGCGAAGGCGGGGATCCAGCCTGCTTGGCAAAGAAGCCCTAAGTCTCAATCCCGAACAAGCCTCACTGTCCGCGCTGGACCCCCGCCTTCGCGGGGGAGACGGTGGAGAGAGCTGGGATGACAAGCAAAAAAGCGCTCACCCGCTCACGCCCGTCAGCGGATAGACCGCTTCCTCCACATACCGGCTGCCCGCCTTGGCGGCCCGCGATGAATACATGCAGAAATGATCGACCCAGAACCTGTCCGTCCGGAACTCCGCGGCACCCTGCAGGAAGTTCGCAGCATCGAAGTCGAGGGTCCCATAGCAATAGGCGAGGGTGACATGCGGCTTGAACTTCCTCGGCTCAGGCGCAATCCCCGCTCGCCGCACCGCGCTCTCGCAACTCGCCGCCAGCCGCGCCAGCTCCGGCGGCGCATCGACCCCCGCCCACAGCGCCGTCGGCTCCTTGCCACCGAAACTTCCCGCGCCCGCCAGCGCGATCTCGAACGGCGCGGCGACAATCCGGCCCAGCTCGTCATCGACATCACGCGCCATCGCCTCGTCGATCTCGCCAAGAAAGCGAAGCGTCAGGTGAAAATGCTCTGGCAGCCGCCACGCCGCGCCCGGCACGTCGCTCTCCAGAGTCATCAGCCGTTCGGTGATGTCTTCAGGGATCGGGATCGCGATGAACAGGCGAAGGCTCATGGCTCCGATTACCCGACAGCAGCTGCTGCGAAAATATACAGTTGGCGCGTAATGTAGCTTACGCTTCCGCACAGGGCAGGAGTCGGAGTGGAATCAAGGTTAGTCACCTGTTTACCCCGATCACAGACACGCCAACACATGGGGTTTGAGCCCGGTTTTGCTTGCATTGTCTGGGCTCAATGCCCATTATTTCAGGCAATCGGCTGCGTTTGCTCGCAGCGTCGACAAGAAGGTTGAGACAACACCATGGCTGACTTCCAATACGCCCCGCAGCGCACGGGCGCTCAGACGGGCGATATGGCCACGGACGCCGGCCTCCGCAAATTCATGCTGGGCGTCTATAACAAGCTCGGGCTCGGCATCCTGCTGGCCGGCGCGCTTGCCTATGTCGCCGGCACCGTTCCGGCGGTTTCCGAGATCGTGTTCAATTCGCCGGTCGCCCTGGTCGTCCAGTGGGGCCCGATCGTCCTGATGCTCGGCTCGATGTTCTTCATGAAGAACCCGTCGCCGCTCGCAACGGGCATCATGTACTGGGCCATCGTCGTGATGATGGGCCTGGGCCTCGGCATCTGGGTGCTGATGGCGGAAAGCGGCGCTGAGTCGATGACGCGCGGCGGCATAGGCATGTCGCTCACCTACGTCACCATCGCCAAAGCCTTCCTGATCACCGCTTCGGCCTTCGGCGCTCTCTCGCTGTTCGGCTACACCACGAAGCGCGACCTGTCGGGCATCGGCTCGTTCGCCATCATGGCGCTGTGGGGCGTTGTCGCCCTGTCGCTCCTGAACTTCATCCTGCCGGCCTCGTCGATGATGGAATGGATCATCATGGGCGCCGTGTTCGCGCTCTCGGCGGTCCTGATCGCGGTTGAAACGCAACAGCTGAAAACCGGCTACTACGCCTTCGACGGCGACGCCCGCTCGCTTGCGGTGATGACGAACTGGGGTGCGCTGAACTTCTTCATCTCGTTCATCAACATGTTCCGCATCGTGCTGATGTTCCTCTCCTCGCGCGAATAAGCGCTGCGAGACAACGAAAACGGAAAGCCCCGGCCATCGCGCCGGGGCTTTTTGTTTCTGCTTCCCAACAGATGTGGACGGCGGCCTGTGGAGCGATTGGGGATAACCCCATATCCGGCCATCTAGTCGACCACGTTGAAGCGCTTCTTCTCAAACACCCGAAGAACCTGCTCCAGCTCCTGACCCCGCTTCAGGATCTGGCCCGTGTTGTTGGAAACCGAAAACGCGCCCTGCCGCCGCGCCAGCTCAGGCCGCTTTTCGACAATCCAGGTCGGCGCTTCAGAGGCCCGGCGAAACATGTGGAAGAGGGCGTGGTCGCCAAAAGCGCCAATCGCATAATCCCGGCACTCCCCCTCGGCGACGAGTCGCCCGTAAACCCGAAGGATCAGTTCGAGCTCTTTCCGCTCAAACCACACACGTTTCTGCGCTGTTGCATGGCCCGACGAGGTTGAAATGATTCCACCCTGCGACTGATCCGTCATAAGCGCTCCAATGAGTGAGCTAGTGCGTCCCTGAAACGAAGCTGGGATCATTACAGAGATTTCGCAATAAGACCGCATTTAGGACTAGCCAACGCCAACAACTCAGGCGAAGTTAACAACGTCGGGCGGATGGTTAAGACGCCGACCTTGGACCCAACAGCCCCCCAGCCCCCCAGGGTTGCGACTGACGGTCCGTCCGACACCTAATCTCCTGAAAATCAGCTGGTTTTTCCCTTCGGGGCGAAGCTTTGTGCTCTGGCCTTTGGACCGGGCCGGATTAACTCATTCGAGCGCATCTTAATGATTCGCGTTGGGCGAATTTTCATCGCCAGTCTGCTTCCTTCGCTGAATTCCCAGGCGTAGCTAAGCCACCCCGGCAGTTGATCATTGGATCCCCATGCAAGCGCTGAAGGTCGATGCCCTGAGCAAGTCGTTCGGGCCAAGGCAGGCGGTCCGGAGCGTCAGCTTTTCCGTCGCCACTGGCGAAACCGTCGCCTTCCTCGGCCCAAATGGCGCTGGCAAATCCACGACCCTCCGCATGATCGCCGGATTCCTCGAGCCCGACTCCGGCGACGCGCTCATCAACGGCGTGTCGATTCTTTCAGACAGAACGAAAGCCCAGCTCGCCCTCGGCTATCTTGCCGAAGGCGCGCCGCTCTATTTTGATCTATCGGTCCGCGACTTTCTCGGCTTTCTCGCCAGAACCCACGGCCTCAACAGCGCTGCTGCGAAAACCGCCATCGCGCGCGTCGCCGAAGATGCCGCTATCACCGATGTGATCTCGCGCCGCATCGAGACGCTGTCGAAAGGCTATCGCCGCCGCGTCGCGCTTGCCGGATCGATCGTGCATGATCCGCCGGTGCTGATCCTCGATGAGCCCACCGACGGCCTCGACCCGAACCAGAAGATCGCGATGCGCGCCCTCATCGCCCGCATGGCAAAGCACAAGGCCATCCTGATCTCGACGCACCAGCTCGACGAAGTCGAAGCCATGTGTACCCGCGCCGTCCTGATCGACCGTGGAGATATCAAGGCCGACGGAACCCCCGCCGAAATCGCTGCCCGCACGCCGAGCGGAAAGCTCGAAGACGCCTTCCATGCGCTGACCAGGCCGGAGAAGGCCGCGTGAACGCGACTTTCGCTCTCAACATGCGCCAGGCCGGCAATGCGCTTCGCGCCGTCTATATGCGTGAACTCGCGGCTTACTTCCTGACGCCGCTCGCCTACGTCTTCATCGCAATCTTCCTCATCGCGCTCGGCTCGTTCACCTTCCAGATCGGCCGCTTCTTCGACACCAACCAGGCAGACCTCGCGCCCTTCTTCCTGTTTCATCCATGGCTCTATCTCGTCTTCCTTCCCGCCATCGCGATGCGCCTCTGGGCCGACGAGGCAAGGGGAGGGACGCTCGAACTCCTCCTCACGCTTCCCGCGCCGACATGGTCGCTGGTACTCGGCAAATTCCTCGCCGCGTGGACCGTCGCCGCCGCAGCCCTCCTGCTCACCACGCCGATGTGGATGTCGGTCAACTGGCTCGGCGCGCCGGATAACGCAGCGATCTTCCTCACCTATGTCATCAGCTTCCTGATGGCCGGCGGCTATCTCGCCATCGCCTGCGCCCTCTCGGCGGCGGCAGGCAATCAGGTGGTCGCCTTCGTGCTCTCCGTCGCGGTCGGCTTCATCTTCACCTCCGCGGGCTTGCCCGTCGTCACATCCGGCCTCTCGGCTACCTTCGGTCCCGGCCTAGCTGAAGCGATGGCGTCGTTCTCGCTCATCACGCATTTCGAAGCCGCCCAGCGCGGCGTGCTCGAAATGCGCGCGCTGGTTTTCTACATCGGCTTCATCGCAGTTTGGCTTGCCCTGAACGCGATATGGGTCAGCGCAAGGAAGGGCGGCTGATGCGCAGAGGCCATTACGCCATCCTCGCCAGCCTGCTGGTCGCCATCGTCTTCGTCGGGCTGAACCTTGCCTCGTGGAAGTGGCTCGCGCCCGCCCGCGCCGATTTCACGGCCAACGGCCTCTATACAATGTCCAGCTCCGCCCAGCGCGTCGTCCAGCGTCTGGCCGAGCCTGTCGAGCTTGAGCTGGTCTATTCGCGCGGCGTCGGCGCCGAATTCCCTGCCATCCGCGCCCACGCCGATCGCGTGCGCCAGCTGATGAACGAGATCGCCGCGCAAAGTGGCGGCAAGGTGAAGATCCGTGAGACCGAGCCCGAGCCCTTCTCCGATGAGGAAGACCGCGTCGTCGCAGCGGGCCTAACTCCAGCTCCAACCAACGGACCCGACCCGATCTATTTCGGCGTCATCGGACACAACACGGTCGATGACAACATCGCCATTCCCTTCCTCGCGCCCGAGCGTGACGCGCTGCTGGAATACGAACTCGTCCGCCTGATCTCGCAGCTTGATGATCCCTCACCGCCGAAGGTCGCGGTGATCTCGTCCCTGCTGGCCTATCAGGACGATCCTTCCGAACCCGGAGCCGCTTTCATCCTGCGCGAGGCAAGCCGCGCCTTCGATATCGAGATCGCGCCGCCTGATTTCCGCGCCCTTCCACTCGGGACCGATGTGCTGATGCTTATCCATCCCGGCCCGCTCGACGAATGGCAACAATACGTCGTCGACCAGTTCCTCGTGCATCAGGGCAGGGCGCTGATCGCGCTCGATCCGGTTTCGCGTGTCTCGATGGTCCAGCCTGGGCAGCAGGCGATCCCCGCCTCCAGCCTCGGCGAACGTCTCGACAGAATGCTCGGGGTGACGATCGGGCCGGACACGGTGGCCGATCGCGCGCTCGCCCTGCCGGTCAACATAGATGCCGGTGGAGGCCGCCGTCAGGTCGTGGGCCAACCGCTGTTCCCGGCTGTGCCGCCCGCGCTGATGTCCAAGACCGATGTGATCACGGCGGATCTTTCGCGCCCCATCAATTTCGGCGCGCCCGGCCATCTGATCGCCCAGCCGCCAGCCGGCGCAACGTTCTCGCCACTGGTCGAAACAACATCGCAGGCGGCGCTGATCTCTTCCGCCATCGCGATGAGCGACCCCACGCCCCGCACAGTCCTGGAAGCCTATGCCGCATCGGACACGTCGCAGATCCTAGCCGGCCGCCTGTCCGGCGAATTGCGCTCGACATTCTCCCTGCCGCCATCCGTTCCACCGCAGCCTGATGCGGTGCTGGCCGAACTCGAACGGCAGGAAATGGCGAAAGTTCCGCCTTTCGCCTCGCGCTCAACCAATCCTGCCGAAGTCATCTTCGTCGCAGACGCAGATGCCTTCGACGACGGCTTCTATGTGAACCCGCAGAACGGCACGGCGATTTCCGACAACGCGGCCTTCATTCTCAACGCGCTCGATAATCTCGGCGGCGACGAAGCGCTGACAGCGCTCCGCTCCCGCGCTCCCGCTGCCCGCCCCATGGATCGCGTCGATGAGCTGCGCGCCGCCGCGCGCGATCGGCTCTATGAAGAACAGCAGCGCCTCGAGAAATTGCTGGCCGACGCCGAAGGCCGCCTCAACCTGCTCGAAGCCCGCCGCACGAGTGGCGCGACATTGACGACCGACGAGCAGGCCGAGATCGCCAGCTATCGCGAACAGGCCGCCGAAATCCGCAAGCAGCTTCGCGGCGTCGAGCGCGAATTCCGGCGCGATATCGATGCGCTCGCGGGCCAGCTTCAGTTCCTCAACGTCTGGCTGCCGCCGATCCTGGTCGGGCTGGCAGGCATTGGCGTGTTTGTCTGGCGCTCACGGCGCAGGGGAGGGTCGAGATGACCAGCGCTTCAGCCGCCATGCGCCGCCGCACCCTCATCATCCTCGCAAGCGCGGCAGGTGTTTCTGCGCTCCTCGGCGCGGCGTCCTTCATTCCGCCGGGCGAGGAAATGCCGCGAGCCGAGGTGGGTCAGCGCGTGCTGCCTGCGTTCGAATCCAAGGCGGGTCTTGTCTCGCTGGTGATGGTGACGACGGGCGAGGAAAACTATCATCTCGTGAAGAATGACGATGGCTGGGTGATGCCGGAAAAGGGCAACTACCCCGTCAATCCAGCGCGCATTCGCGAACTCACTGATGCGCTCTCCTTCGTCACCTATGCTCGTCCGATGACGCGCGACGAAAAGAAGTTCGACCGCATCGGCCTCGGCGATCCAACGGCTGGCGGCACTGGCGCACTGCTTGAGGTTGGCGATGGCTCCGGCGTCAATTTCGCGAAGCTGCTCGCAGGGTATCGCGATGGCCGCTCCTACATCCGCAAGCCCGATGATCTTCAGGCTTGGGTCGTCGGCAATGGCGTCCTGCCGCCGCTACAGCGGGCGATGCGTTGGCTCGATCTCGATGTCGCGCCGCTGAAGGCCGAAGACATAGCCGGCGTCGATGTCCGTCCTGCGCAGGGACCGGCCTATCGCCTCGAAGCCAACGCCGGTGGAGGCTTCAGCCTTGCTCCGCCCTATGACAAGCGCCCACTTGTGGCCGCCCTCGCGCCAACCGTCGCGGCCGAGCCGCTGACGCGGCTTGCTCCGATCGACGTCGCACGCGCCATGGATGTCGCGATTGGCGCTCCGGTTGCCGAGCACATCACGCGCACCAGGTCGGGCGTGTTTATCGTTGCCCGCAGCTGGAGGAAAGACGAACGCGGCTGGATCACAATCAGCGCAGCGACGACAGATGATGCAACGCCCGATGCCGTGACGCAGGCGAACGCCATCAACATGAAAGCCGCACCGTGGGCGTTCGCATTGACCGAACTGGACTGGGGTGGGTTCTCGACGCCGCTCGCGGCGATCGCGGACTAGCCGGACTTACTTCTTCTGGGCCGCGCCGAGCACGTGACCTTCGGGGCCGTCCTGCTGGATCAGCACAGCGCAGCCAGCATCGCACTTCACCGCAAACTTCTGCACGCCGCCCTTCCAGGCGCCGAGCGTCTCGTAGCTGGTGACGAGATTCCAGTAAGTCATCGCCTTGCCTTTGTTGGCGCCACCCGCGGGCGTCACCTTGGTCTGGCCGGGCCGGAAGCGCACCAGCGACACGGTCGCCTTGGCAACCTTGGCGGGTAGGGCGCCGGAAACGACGACGCCATCTCGCTCGAACGCAACACCTGCCGGATAAGGCGTGATGTCGCGGACCGCGAACTTCTCCTCGATCTGCTTCATGTTCGTGCCGGGGCCGTGGACGAAGCCAGAATAGACGACCTGCGGCGTATAGGGGCCACGATAGCCGAGCGCGCGATTGTAGCGCTTCTGGCGGTCGGTGAATTCCGGCTTTGCGAAGGTGTCGTCCCAGCCGAGATAATCCCAGATGTTCACGGGATAGGTCAGCGCGATCACGTCAGACCGCTCTGCCAGCTTCTGAAGATTGGAGTTCGCCGCCGGGCAGTTGCCGCAGCCCTGGCTGGAAAACAACTCCATGACCACGGGACGAACGGCGTGCTCAGGCACGTTCATGCCGCCGCGCTGGGCCAGTGCGGCCGGCGCGAGGGCGAACGCCATGATGGCGCAGAAGATACGTGCAGCGATCGAGTTCATTGCGGGCCGATTATCTCGCACTCGCACAAAACTCCGAATCAAGAGGGCGTTACCCCTCCTCACGAAGCCCGGGCCAGTTCCCTCAGCACGTAGTGCAGGATGCCGCCGTTCCGGAAGTAATCCAGCTCGTTTTCGGTATCGATGCGCACTTTCGCCTCGAAAGTTACCTTCGTCCCGTCGGCGTAAACCACGTCGACCGAGACAACCTGACGCGGGAGCAACCCAGCCACGCCGTTAATGGTCACGGTTTCGGCGCCAGTCAGGTTGAGCGTGCGCCAGCTCTGGCCCTCGGCGAACTGCAGCGGAAGCACGCCCATGCCGATCAGGTTGGAGCGGTGGATACGCTCGAAACTTTCCGCGATGACGGCGCGAACGCCAAGCAGGCGGGTGCCTTTGGCGGCCCAGTCGCGTGACGAGCCGGTGCCGTATTCCTTGCCGGCGAAGATCACCAGCGGCGTCTTCTCGGCAACGTATTCCATCGCCGCGTCGTAGATCGCCCTCTGGTCGCCTGACGGCCACTTCCTGGTGACGCCGCCTTCAACGCCGGGAACCATGTGGTTCTTGATCCGGATGTTCGCGAACGTGCCGCGCATCATGACTTCATGGTTGCCGCGGCGTGCGCCGTAGGAGTTGAAGTCCGTCACCGGAACCTGATGCTCGCGCAGGTATTTGCCGGCCGGGCCAGCCGAGGCAATGTCGCCGGCGGGCGAGATGTGGTCGGTGGTGATCGAGTCGCCGAACAGCGCGATCACCTTCGCGTTGGTGATGTCGGTGATGGGCTCCGGCGTCATGGTCATGCCCTCGAAATAGGGCGGGTTCTGAACGTAGGTGGAGGCCATCGGCCAGCCATAAGTGGCGCCGCCTTCAACCTTGATCTTCTGCCACTCCTCGTCGCCCTTGAAGACGTCGGAATAACGCGTGGCGAACATTTCCGCCGTCACGACCGAGCGAACGGTGTCGGCGATTTCCTGGCTGGTCGGCCAGATCTCAGAAAGAAAGACCGGCTCGTTCTCGTCGTCATAGCCGATCGGATCTTTGGTGATGTCCACATTCATGGAGCCCGCGAGAGCGTAGGCGACAACCAGCGGTGGCGAGGCGAGATAGTTCGCCCGCACGTCCGGGTTCACCCGGCCTTCGAAATTGCGGTTGCCCGACAGCACTGACGTGGCGACGAGATCGCCCTCCGCAATGGCTTTCGACACGGCCTCGGGCAGAGGCCCCGAATTGCCGATGCACGTGGTGCAGCCATAGCCCACAAGGTTGAAGCCGAGCGCATCAAGATCGTCGCTCAGGCCAGCCTTGTTCAGGTAATCCGTGACAACCTGCGAGCCCGGGGCCAGCGAGGTTTTCACCCAGGGCTGGGTCGAGATCTTGCGGGCGCGGGCGTTGCGCGCCAGCAGGCCGGCGGCGATCAGAACGCTTGGGTTCGATGTGTTGGTGCAGCTCGTGATGGCCGCGATGACAACGTCGCCATGGCCAATCGAATACTCCGTACCCTCGACCTTGGCGCGGATATGCGACTTGTCGAGACGGTTGAATTCCTTGTCGAGCGCGATGGCGAAACTGTCCGCTGCATCGCGCAGGACGATCCGGTCCTGCGGGCGCTTCGGTCCGGCGATCGAGCTTTCGATGCCTGCGAGTTCAAGCTCCAGCGTGTCGGTGAACACGGGATCCTTCATGTCGGCGCGCCAGAAGCCCTGCGCCTTGGCATAAGCTTCGACCAGCGCGACGCGCTCGGCGAGGCGGCCTGTGGCCGACAGGAAGTTGATCGTCTCCTTCGAGATCGGGAAGAAGCCGCAGGTCGCGCCGTATTCCGGCGCCATGTTGGCGATCGTGGCCTGGTCTTCGAGCGAGAGATTGTCGATGCCCGGTCCGTAGAATTCCACGAACTTGCCGACCACGCCCTTCTTGCGAAGCATCTGCGTGACGGTGAGCACGAGGTCGGTCGCGGTCGCGCCTTCCGGCAGCTTGCCGGTCAGCTTGAAGCCGATGACTTCCGGGATCGGCATGGACACCGGCTGGCCGAGCATCGCCGCTTCAGCCTCGATGCCGCCAACGCCCCAGCCTAGAACCGACAGGCCGTTGATCATGGTGGTGTGGCTGTCGGTGCCGACGCAGGTGTCGGGGAAGGCGACCATTTCGCCGTCCTCTTCCTTCGTCCACACGGTCTGGGCGAGGTATTCGAGGTTCACCTGGTGGCAGATGCCCGTACCCGGCGGCACGACGCGGAAATTGTCGAACGCTGACTGGCCCCATTTCAGGAACTCATATCGTTCGATGTTGCGCTCGTATTCGCGCTTCACGTTCTGGCTGGCAGACGACGCCTTGCCGAAATAGTCGACCATCACCGAGTGGTCGATCACGAGGTCGACCGGAACCAGCGGATTGATGGCTTTCGGGTTCGCGCCAAGCTTGGCGGCGGCGTCGCGCATGGCGGCAAGATCGACCACGGCCGGAACGCCGGTGAAGTCCTGCATCAGGACGCGCGCCGGGCGATAGGCGATCTCGACCTCTGCCTTGCCCTTGTCCTTGATCCATGCGGCGAAGGCCCGGATATCGGCCTGAGTGACGGTCTTGCCGTCCTCAAAGCGCAGCAGATTCTCAAGCAGCACCTTCAGCGACACTGGCAGGCGCGAAATGTCGCCCAGGCCATTTTGCGCTGCGGCTTCAAGGCTGTAATAGACGTACGTCTTGGCGCCCACCGTGAGGGTTTTGCGGGACTTGAAACTGTCGAGGGACGGCATGCTGGGGCGCCTTTCGGGGCATCGAAATATCGACGTGCGGGAGCCGGCGGCCCCCCGCTCTGGCGGCGTTCCTACAGGACGCCGTACACGGACGCAATTGAGCCGGAAGGGGTAAACATATTGGTTGGCGCTGGCGCCTCATCACTGGTCCTTGAGGTCGAAAATCTCGCGGCGTCGCGCGGGCTGCGCATCCTGTTCGAAGGGCTGACTTTCCGTCTTTCCGGCGGAGAAGTGCTCGAACTGCGTGGGCCCAACGGGTCGGGCAAGTCGACCTTGCTTCGCATTCTCGCCGGGCTGACCCGGGCGCATGAGGGTACGGTGGCGTTCAAGACCGCTGGCGAGGATGAGCCGGGGCGCCACTATCTCGGGCATCTTGATGCGGTAAAACCTTCGGAAAGCGCCGCAGAGCAGGCCGAATTCTGGGCCCGCTATTTTGGTCGCGACCCCGCTGAAGCCGTCAAAGCCATGAAGCGCGTCGGGCTCTCGGGCCGTGAACAGGTGCCGGGCAGGGGGCTGTCGGCTGGCCAGAAGCGCCGTCTGGCGCTGGTTCGCCTGCTGGTCGAACCGCGTCCGGTCTGGCTGCTGGACGAACCTACCGCTGCTCTGGACATCGAAGGCCGCGCGCTGGTGACGCAGCTTGTGGCTGAACATCGCGCCGGCGGCGGCATGGTGATCGCCGCCATCCATGGCGACGGGTTCGCAGGCTCACGAACGCTGGATATCTCTACCCTCAGTATCGGAGCCGTCGCTTGAGTGGCTCTTTTTCAGTCTTTACGCGTGAACTGAAGCTGGCCTGGTCCGGCGGGGGTGGCGCAGCGCTGCCAGTAGGCTTCTTCGCGGCCGCCTCCAGCATCACGCCGTTTGCCGTCGGCAATGGCGTCGAGAACCTGAAAATAGCAGGGCCTGGCGTCATGTGGATCGCCCTGGCTCTGGCCAGCCTGCTGCCTATGGAGCGCTTGTTCCAGGCCGATCTCGAGGATGGCACGCTAGACGCCTATGCCGGCTCGGGCATCGGGATGGAGGGTATCGCCCTCGCCAAGACGCTGGCGCACTGGATCGCGACAGGCATTCCGCTCGCGATCATCGCCCCCGTCCTCTGGATCATGCTGCAGGGCCCGCCCGAGGCATCGCTGTTCGTGATCGTGTTCTCGCTGATCGGATCGGCCGCTTTCTTCTTCTTCGGCTCGATCGGGGCGGCCCTTGCCGCCGGCATGAGGCGCGGCGGCCTGCTGATCGCGCTGGTGACGCTGCCGCTGTACGTGCCGACCATGATCTTTGGCGCGGCCGGCCTTTATGCCGCTGCGTCCGGAGGCGAATGGGCAGCTCCCCTTATGCTGACAGGGGCGGCCGCGCTCTTCGGCGTTGCAACATCGTCCTTTGCCGCCGCGATGGCGCTAAGGACCGCAATCGACTAGGTATTCCGCCGCAGGCTGTTCCGGATTTTGTGAACTTACCCGGCGCGCCGACCGTCTAGACTGATCGCTCGACAGGAGCCCCGAGCCGATGGCCGTAATGTCTATCTTCGCGAACCCCCACCGCTTCATGGCGGTGTCGAAGTGGTTTGCATGGGGTTTCACAGCGTTGGGGTCGGTGGTGATCCTGATCGGCGTCTATTTCGGCCTGTTTGTCGTGCCGCCCGACGCGGTGCAGGGCGACAGCGCCCGCATCATGTTCGTCCACGTGCCTGCGATGTGGCTGTGCCTGTTCGCCTACGCCTTCATGGTCGGCGCGAGCCTGATCTCGATCGTCTGGCGCCATGCCCTGGCCGATGTCGCCGCCAAGTCTGCAGCGCCGATCGGCGCAGGCGTTACGGCGCTTGGCCTCATCACCGGATCGATCTGGGGTTATCCAACCTGGGGCACATGGTGGGAGTGGGGCGATGCGCGCCTCGTCTCCGTGCTGGTGCTGTTCTTTATCTACCTTGGCTACATGGCGATCTGGCAGGCGATGGAAACGCCGCAGAAGGCCGCTCGCGCCGCCGCCATCCTGTGCCTTGCCGGCGCAGTGAACCTGCCGATCATTCACTTCTCTGTCGAATGGTTCGCGACCCTGCATCAGGTGTCGATGAAAGCCTCGGACGAGTTCAAGTACCCGATGTATGTCGTGGCTCTCGGCTATCTTGCCCTGTTCGGCGGGCTGACCTTGCTCAACATGCGGGCCGAGATCATGAACACGCGCGCCGAAATGCTGGCGCAGCGCAGGCAAGCGGCAGCAGGCTGAGATCATGTTCGAATACGGTAGATACACGCCCTACGTGCTGACCTCCTACGGCATTGCCGCGGTCGTGATCATTGGTCTGATCGTCTGGTCGGTCGTGCGCGTCACGAACGCGAAGAAAAAGCTTGAAGCGATCGAGCCTTCGAACAAGGACGCCACGCCATGAAGCGGTGGTGGGCTATACTTCCGCTCGCCATATTCGTCGGGCTGGTGGTTGTCGGTTTCCAGCGCCTGACCGGCGGCGATCCAGCGCCCGCCTCGTTCGCGTCTCCCGCGCGGCCCGCGCCTCAGTTCGACGTACCCGGCCTCGATGGCGGTCAGGTGAAGCTGTCTGACTTCAAGGGGCGGCCTGTTCTCGTGAATTTCTGGGCGACATGGTGCGCGCCCTGCAAGCTCGAACATCCGCTGCTGGTCGAGATGGCCGGGCAGGGCGTCGAGATTGTCGGCGTGCTCTACAAGGATCCGAAGGGCATCGAGGCCGCGCACGAATTGCTGGTGCGTGATGGCAACCCGTTCAAGCACGTAGGCCTCGATCCGCTGGGCGATCTTGGCATCGACATCGGGATTTCCGGCGTGCCCGAAAGCTTCCTGATCGACGCCAACGGCCAGATCGTGAAGACCAAGCGCAACTACTTCACTGAAACCGATGTCGCAGAGTTCGTCGCGGCCTATCGCGCGGAAGTCGCGAAGTCGGGAGCCGCCA
>JAUYSA010000042.1 GCA_030696545.1 Hyphomonadaceae bacterium | reverse complement strand
TTCTCAGCGAGCAGGTGATAGAAGGGCTGGTTCTTCACCGGCCGTATCTCTTCCGGAATGGAGCTCCACCATTCTTCCGTGTTCGCGAATTGCGGATCCACATCGAAGATGATGCCCCGAAACGGGAAGAAGCGGTGCCGGACCTGCTGTCCGATCCCGAATTTGGCTGCCTTGTTGACGTCCATCATAATGGCGGCGCCCCTCGCCTTGTTTGCCCACAGTATTCCCAGCTAGCCGCAAACGATTCTCAACCGCGCCGATGCGCCAGACGAGCCCCGCCTGAGCCGTGGTTCCATTTGACTCAAGAATAACAGGCCCGCAACCAAGCATGACAGTAAACCATGCTTCTCGCGTGCTATCGCCCGCGGATCAGGCTAAGGGTGGCCCAACAAATTACGGATCGCTCCAATGGCGAAGCCAGCCAATTCCTCCCGGCGCGGGAAATCGCGCGGGCGGTCCGGCGGCGGGTCGCAACTCTACGCGGCGCTGGACCTCGGGACCAACAACTGCCGTCTGCTAATCGCAGAGCCGACGCGGGCAGGTGGCCTGCGCGTGGTCGATTCTTTCTCTCAGATCGTCACGCTGGGGGAAGGGCTCGCAAACAGCGGGCATCTTTCTGAGCAGGCCATGGGCCGAGCCATAGAGGCGCTGCGCAAGTGCTCCGACAAGGTGAAGAAGCATCGGAACGTGCAGGCACGGTTCATCGCCACGCAGGCCTGCCGTCAGGCATCTAACGGCAAAGCATTCCTGAATGAGGTCCACCGCAAGATCGGTCTCCGCATGGAAACGATCACGCCGAAAGAAGAAGCTAAGTACGCGCTGCTTGGCTCGCTCGACCTTGTCGATCCCTCTCACGACTTCGCTCTCGTCATCGACATCGGTGGCGGCTCAACCGAGCTTAGCTGGATAGATGCAAAGTCGGCGGCCGCTCGCGGTGTGAAGGGGTGCGCGGTGCGCCCGCCCATTCTCGGATGGGCGTCATTTCCCGTTGGTGTTGTGACGCTCAACGACGCGTTCACCGATCGAGAGCCAGGCTGGTATCCTCGCATGGTGGAGTATGTTGCCGAGTTGCTGCGTGCCAACGACGCCGCGACACGCTTTGGTCCCTTGTTCCGCGCTGGACGTGGTCAGCTGATCGGCAATTCGGGAACCGTGACCAGCCTTGTAGGCGTCCACATGAAGCTCGACCGCTACGTTCGCTCGCTGGTCGATGGCCAGTGGCTGGCGCGCGAGGACGCCATCGCAACGCGCCAGCGCCTCCACGATCTCTCGCCGGAAGACCGCGCCAAGGAAGGCTGTCTGACCGGCGGACGATCTGACCTGATGCTCCCCGGCCTCGCAATTCTGGACGCCATCTGGGAGACTTGGCCCGCTGATCGTCTGCGCGTCGGCGATCGCGGCCTGCGCGAAGGCATCTTGCTCTCCATGATGCATGGCGCCAAAGGCGGCAGTCCGGAATCGAAACCGAAACAACGCGGACAACGTGGCCGGGGGCGAAATCCCTCCAGGCCGCCCTCCGGAGAAGGGGCCGCCATATGAGTGTGGAAGAAGACAGCACCGGAAAACGACGCTGGAAAGCGCCGGTCGACAGCCGCCCCCAGCCCGGCGGCCGCACCATGGCCAAGAAGGAAAAGGTCCGCAAGAAAACGCTCGGCAAGTCGTCCCGCGAGTGGGTCGACCGCCAGCTGCATGATCCTTACGTGATCCGCGCAAGGGAAGCCGGCTATCGCGCCCGCGCTGCCTACAAGCTTCTGGAGATCGACGAGAAGTTCCACATCCTCAAGCGTGGCTCTCGCATCATCGACCTTGGTTGCGCGCCTGGCGGATGGCTGCAGGTTGCCTTCGAGAAAGGCGCAGCTCGCATCGCAGGCGTCGATTTGCTCCCTGTGGAGCCTGTCGGCGAGGCGGTCATCTTCCTGGGCGACATTGCCGAACCGGGCATGACGGACAAGCTGGTCACGGCGCTTGGCGAAAAGCCTTCGCTGATCCTGTCCGACATGGCTGCCAACACATCGGGTCACAGGCAGACCGATCACATCCGCACGGTCGGCCTCGCGGAACTCGCCGCTCACTTTGCCATCGAAAATCTCGCGAAGAACGGCACTTTCGTCGCCAAAGTGTTTCAGGGGGGCGCTCAGGGCGACCTGCTTGAGTTGCTGAAGGCCAACTTCGACGATGTCCGGCACTGGAAGCCGCCTGCCAGCCGTCCCGAAAGCCCCGAGACATTCGTCATCGCGCGAGGCTTCCTCGGTTAGCCGCTAAGCCGCGAAAGCGTAGCGGCGGCGTCCCAGTCCGCAATCGCGCGCACATGCTCATGCGCCCCCAGTCCAGTGTCGCCGACACCGACAGTGTACATTCCCTCGGCGCGCAGATTCGCGATCATCAGTGCACCGTCTTCAATGCAGATTGCGTTGCCCGGAAATGCGCTCAGCGCCGCGCAGCTGATCCCGTATATCTCCGCGCTTGGCTTGGGCGCCGCTTCACGCGGATCGGCCACGTGCTGCACCAGATCGAGCAGCTCCAGCCTTTCCAGCACCTCGCGCGAATTCATGCTGGCCGAAGCAACGCCTATCCTCATGCCAAGATCGCGGCAGCGCATCAAAGCTTCCCGCGCGCCTGGGAACGCGTCTGTCGGCTTCAATCCCGCGATCAGTTCCTTGTACCGGACATTCTTGAACGCCATCACGGCGTCGCGCGTCGCCTGGTCCAGTTCGACCCCCGCCTGCGCCAAGAGTGCCGCTAGGGAAGTCGCGCGCGGAACGCTTCGTGTCGCCATCAGGCTTTCGTTTGTAACCGGAAAGCCGAACCTGGCCGCCGCATCCCGCCACGATTCCTCATGGCGCGCGGACGTGGAGGTCAGCACGCCGTCGAGGTCGAAAATCGCGGCGTATGCGCCGTCCGTCATAAAACGAAATCTCCCCATCAGCCCCTTGGCCATCTAGTCTCTATCCCCGCCGATTGTAGAGTGATTTACAGGACTCAAACAGAACTGGGAGGACTACGCATGAGGGCTATTCTGCTGGCTGCGCTTGCCGCTGCTGCTTTTGCCGTTGCTGGCTGCGATGCGCCCAAGGAACCGGAGGCGCCCGCCGCGGCCACGCCAGCCGCCGTGCCGGCGCCGAAGCCCGAGCCCATCCCGGAGCCAGAACCCACCGTATTGCCCGGGATGTCCGCGCCGTGGGCTACTGAGGCGGAGTGGGTCACGGCCTGCACAACCGCGGAACCCGCAATTCCCGAAGCCGTCTGCACGTGCTCGGCCAAGGCCTTCGTCAAGGAAGTCGGCACGGACGGCCTCTACAATTGGGTCTTTGAGTGGTTCATCAACCGCAATGGCATGGGCCAGGCACGCGGCAAGAACTGGATGCAGGCCAACGGCCACGACAGCGCCAAGCAACAGAAGGTCGCGGACGAGATCCGCAAGTGCTACGCCTGATGTTCCGGCGCCGCTGCGGTTCAGGCCGCTGCGGCGCCCTTGTCTTTCTGACCCACTTCCCAAGGCCTGCGAGAATCGCTAGACGGGTCTATGGAACAGCCCCCTCATTCAATCCGCATCCGCCAAGCCATCACATTCGATGACGTGCTGCTGGAACCTGGCCCGTCCGAGGTCACGCCCGGCGATGTGGATATCCGCACACGCCTGACGCGCGAAATCTCGCTTAACGTCCCCATCGTCTCCGCCGCCATGGACACGGTCACAGAAACCGCCCTCGCCATAGCCATGGCGCAGTTCGGCGGCATCGGCGTTATCCATCGCAATCTGACCATCGAACAGCAGGCCGAACAGGTCCGGCAGGTGAAGCGGTTTGAAAGCGGCATGGTCGTCAATCCGATCACGGTGACGGCTGACGTAACGCTGCGACAACTGAAAGTCCTAAAGGAGCGTCACCAGATCTCCGGCATTCCGGTGGTCGAGGCCGGCGGATTAGGCGCCGGCAAGCTGATCGGCATCATCACCAACCGCGATGTCCGCTTTGCGGAAAACGAGAACCAGCCCATCGCGGAGTTGATGACTCGGAAGGTCATCACCGTGCGCGAAGGCGTTGATCCCGCCGAAGCCCGCAAGCTGCTCCACAAGCACCGCATCGAGCGCCTGATAGTGGTCGACGAGAACAACAACATCGTCGGTCTCATCACCGTCAAGGACATGGACAAGCGCGTCGCCAATCCGAACGCCTGCAAGGACGAACAGGGTCGCCTCCGTGTCGCCGCCGCTTCCACCGTGGGCGACGCGGGATTCGAACGCAGTCAGGCGCTCATCGACGCAGGTGTCGATGCCCTCGTCATCGACACCGCGCATGGCCACTCGAAAATGGTCCTCATGGCCGTCGAACGCGTGAAGAAGCTCTCCAACCGCGTGCAGGTTATCGCCGGCAACGTCGCCACCGCTGATGGCTGCAAGGCTCTCATCGAAGCTGGCGCTGACGCCGTGAAAGTCGGCATCGGCCCCGGCTCGATCTGCACGACGCGCATCGTCGCGGGCGTGGGCGTGCCGCAGCTCACCGCCATTGCAGACTGCGCCAACGCCGCGCAGTCCACGAACACGCCCGTCATCGCCGACGGCGGTATCAAGTTCTCTGGCGACTTCGCCAAGGCGCTCGCTGGCGGCGCATCATCCGCCATGATGGGATCGATGCTCGCGGGCACGGAAGAGGCGCCCGGCGAGGTGTTCCTTTACGAAGGCCGCGCCTACAAGGACTACCGCGGTATGGGCTCGCTCGGTGCAATGGGCCGAGGCTCCGCCGACCGCTACTTCCAGAAGGACGTCTCGCAGCAGAAGCTCGTGCCGGAAGGCATCGAGGGGCAGGTTCCGTTCAAGGGGCCTGTCGGGCCAATCCTCCACCAGATGGCTGGCGGCCTTCGCGCTGCGATGGGCTATGTCGGCGCCAAGACCATCGACGAACTGCACGAGAAGGCGAAGTTCATCCAGATCACCGGCGCCGGCCTGCGCGAGTCTCACGTCCACGATGTGAAGATGACCCGCGAAGCCCCGAACTACTCGCTGCCGACGGGTTGATGTCTTTCTGGAGTTGAGCGTGAGATCAATCTTCCTTGTCGCTGCCGTCCTGCTTGGCGCATGTGTAGGCGGCCCCGCCTCTCTGCAGTCGCGCGCTGAGGCGCGGATCGTACGGGCTGCTTCGCTGCCTACGGTGGACTTCGGCGAGGGTGTTGCACTCAAGCTTACCGGCGAAGGTCATCAGGCCGTCTCGCAACTCCGGTTGGTGGAGCGGCCCGGCTATCGCACGCCGCTGCATGTCCACCACGAGACAGACGAAACGTTCTTCGTCGTGAGCGGAGAGCTGACGCTCTACGTCAATGGCCAGACCAACAAGCTGGGGCCGGGCGACTATGCCTTTGTCCCGCGGGGTACGCCGCACGCCCAAGGCAACCAGACGACAAGCGAATCCGTGATCCTGCTGACGCTCGTTCCCGGGGCATTCGAAGGTTTCTTCGACGACCGTGCAGAGATGGTGCTGCAGACGCCGCCGGGGCATCCTGACTACACGGCCGGCATGATGCGTGTCGGAAGGCCTTACGACATCGAGATACTCGGACCGGCGCCCTATTGATGGCGCGCACGGCAGGCCCCAGCTCATTCCGGTGATCACATGATCTGGATCGTGCTCGGACTGATCGCCGTTGAAATAGTCGGTGTTCTGGGGCTCGTCATCGTGTTGAACGGCGGCCTTGAGCAGTTAGCGCCGATCGCCGTGTGTGTTGCACTCATCGTAGTGCCGATCTTGTTTGGCGTCGCGCTGAGGTCTGAGCTCAAGGTCCGGCGCAAAGGGTGAGGGCGTAGGCCTTCAATTTGTTACGCGACGCATGCTAGCAATACGCGGGGGCGTAACCGCGAGGACGCCATGTTCGCCTTTATCGCCCACGCCGAAGCCGATCAGGCTGCGGCGGACGACCTCAAGGCCTTCCTGAAGACACGTGGTCTCGCAGCCGAAACGGAAACGGGTGCGCGGGGATTTCGCCATCTGCAGGCGACCGACGTTGTCATCGCGCTGTGGTCACAGAAAACCGTCTTTGGCGCGCACCGGATGATGATAGAAAAGCGCATGCTGGACGCATGGGCCGACAGCCGCCTTGTCCTGGTCAAGCTGGACAACGGCTTTCTTCCTGTAGGCGTGCGTGATCTCGCCGCCATCGACGCCAGTTTTGAAAGCGGCCGCAAGCTCGCCTTCTGGCCGCAGGTAGAACGCTCCGCGCGCGAAATCATCAACCGTGCACTGGCCGAGCGCAGCGAGAAATTCTGGAAAGCCCCTCCGCCTCCCAAGCCTGAAAAATCCGGCGGCGGGGGAATGTTCAGCTCCCGCAAGAAGGAAGCCGCGCCGCCAGTTGCAGCCAGCGAAGCCGCGCCCGAACCACAAGCGCCTCCTGCCGCCGAACTCGAAGGGGCTGCCCCGCCGCCCAGCGTTGTCTTCATCTCCTACGCCCACGCTGACAATGCCGCCGTGGAGCCGGTCGTCTCCGCAGTTAAGGATGCCGGCCGCGCCGTCTGGATAGACAAAGGCGGCATCAGCCCCGGCGAAAACTGGGCCGGCGAGATCGTACGCGGCATCAAGAGCGCAACAGGCGTCATGGTAATGTGCAGCCCCAACGCCTTCGAAAGCGACCACATCAAGCGCGAAGTCTATCTGGCTGATCGCTACAAAAAGCGGATGCTCCCTGTCTTCATCGCTGATGCGACGCCTCCGGAAGACTTCGAATACTTCTTCGCGGGTGTCCAATGGCTTGAGCTTTTCAAGCTTCCCGAGGCGGATCGCGCCGCCGCCATCGGCAAGGCCTTGGCGGCGGTCTAGCGGGAACCGCCCGGCCCGGCTAAGAGGGCGCCATGAAAGACCGTCTTTACATCCTCGCCGCACCTTTCCCGGATGGCGGTTTCGAATGGTACTGCAATGATTGCGCGACCCTCGAAGGCGCGCTCCTGGTCAACCCGCACTGGAGCGACAAGATCGACGTTCGCCGCGTCGCTTTCCCGCGCCCGCGTCAGGAACTGATCGATCTCATAGGTTCCGAATACCAGGGTCTTCCCATGCTCGTCATGGACAAGGACCGCGCGCCCGGGGATGCCATCATCGTCGGCGACTATGCCATCCTGCAGGATATCCGCGCCATCGGCCGCGCGCTGACATCGCGCCATGGCGGCGCAGGTCCTCATCCATGAGAGACGGCGGAAAAATCCAGGCAGCGATCGAAGTCCTGCGCGACGTGCTCGAACGCCGCACGCCTGTGAAGGAAGCTGTGCGCGACTGGGGCAAGCGTTCGCGCTTCGCCGGCTCGCGCGACCGCGCATGGATATCCGGCCTCGTCGTCGATGCCCTCCGCCGCAAGAACTCGATCGAACACGCGATGGAAGCCACCGGCGCCCGCGTCCTCGCGCTCGGTGCGCTCAAGCACGCCTGGGGCTGGGACGTCCGCAAGATTGAGGAAGCCCTGAAAGACGATCACGCCCCGCCGCCTCTGCAGGGCAAGGAGCGCGAAAATCTTCTTCTTGCGCCCGATCCATCCGCCCCGCCGCACATCCAGGGCGACTATCCCGAATGGCTCGCCCCGTATCTCCAGCGCGCCTTCGGTCCCGACGCCGTGCCTGAAGCCATGGCGATGGCTTCCCGCGCGCCCATCGATCTCCGCGTCAACACGCTGAAGTCAGATCCGGAAAAAGCCGGCCGCGCCCTCGAAGGCGTGAAGGCTCGCCAGATGCCCGAACTCAAGAACGGCTTCCGCATTCCGGCGCCCGACGCCATCGAACGTGGCGAGGCTGTCGAAGCCATCCCGGCCTATTCCAAAGGCTGGGTCGAAGTGCAGGACATGGGCAGCCAAATTGCGGCCGCCGTGTCGTGCGCAGCGCCCGGCGAACAGGTGCTCGATTACTGCGCCGGCGGCGGCGGAAAGACGATCGCCATGGCCGCCATGATGGAAAACAAGGGCCAGATTTTCGCCCACGACATCGACGGCCGCCGCCTCTCGGCGCTGATCCCCCGCATCGAGCGCGCCGGCATCCGCAACGTGCAGCTCCGCCATCCGAAAGAGAACGCCTCCATCGAAGACCTCACATCGGCGATGGACGTTGTGATGATCGATGCCCCCTGTACCGGCGTGGGCACATGGCGCCGCAAGCCGGATGCGAAATGGCGCGTCCAGCCCAACGCCCTCGAAAAGCGGATCGGCGAGCAGGCAATGATCCTCCGCGCCGCCTGCAACTATGTGAGACCCGGTGGCCGTCTCGTGTACGTGACATGCTCCTTCCTGATGGAAGAGAACGAAGACCAGTTCGCAAGCTTCCTCGCCGACCGAACAGACTTCAAAGCCGAAGACGCCGCCGACACTGCCATCCGCTCCGGGCAGCTAACGGAGAAGGGCGCAGCGCTCCTCCGCAAATGCCGCCGCCCCGACGGCTCCGTCCGCCTCACACCCCGCACTGCTGGCACGGATGGATTCTACATGGCGGTCATGCGGAGAGCTGCGTGAGCGAGTGGCTCGACGCAGACGGCGATCCCTTGCCGGACATGATGAGGCTCAAACCAGACCGCCTCCGCTGGCTCGTCGTTTTTCTTATCTCCGCAGGTTTCGTCGCCATCGCGATCTGGATCGGCCCGTCAGACCCAACGCTGTTCTACGGCGCTGGCGGCTTCTTCGTGCTCTGCGCGCTCATCGCCGCGCCGTTGATGATCGGTGTAGGCTCCAGCCTCGTCCTCGATCGCGAAGGCTTCGCCTGCCGCACGCTATTCAGAACCTTCCGGCGGACCTGGCGAGAATGCTCCGTCTTCCACCCCGTCACCACCGGCTTCCGCCAGTATGTCGGCTGCTCGACGCAGCAGGACGAAGCGGCCCATCCCCGCACCGCCTCCGTCAACCGCGCTCTCATCGGGGCCAGCGGAATGCTCCCCGAAACCTACGGGTTGTCGGCTGACGAACTCTCGGACCTGATGAACCTCTTCCGCGCCCGTGCGCTCGGCACGAGCTCGCAAAATCGCTCCTAGCCCTGTGGATGAACGCCACGCAGGATTGACGCGCGGGCCGAACATCTTCTAGTTCCGCCATGGCGAGCAACACCCCGAATCCGATCCCCTCCTACGCGGCTGATGGCCACGAACGGGCGCTTATTATCGATTTCGGCAGCCAAGTGACGCAGCTGATCGCCCGCCGCCTCCGCGAAATGGGCGTCTATTGCGAGGTCCACCCTTACAACCGCGCCGAAGCTGTTATCGCCGCCGGCTTCAACCCCAAGGCCGTGATCTTCTCGGGTGGCCCCGACAGCGTCACCCGAGAAAACTCTCCCCGCGCGCCGCAGGCCGCGTTCGACCTCGGCGTCCCGATCCTGGCCATCTGCTACGGTCAGCAGACCATGTCCGTTCAGCTGGGCGGAACAGTGGAGGGCGGCCACGCCGCCGAATTCGGCCGCGCCGATGTCGAGATCAAACAGGCCAGCCCGCTGTTTGAAGGCTTCTGGGAGGTCGGCAAGCGCTATCCCGTCTGGATGAGCCATGGCGACCGCGTCACGCAGCTTCCTGATGGCTTCAACGTCATCGGTACGTCAGAGAACGCCCCCTTCGCCATCGCTGTCGACGAGACGCGGCGCTACTACACGACCATGTTCCACCCCGAAGTGGTTCACACGCCCGATGGCGCCAAGCTTCTTGAAAACTTCGTCAAGAAAATAGCGGGCATGAAGGGCGACTGGTCAATGGCCGCGCTTCGCGCCGAGCAGATCGCGAAGATCCGCGCGCAGGTCGGCAAGGGCAGGGTGATCTGCGGCCTCTCCGGCGGCGTCGATAGTTCGGTCGCCGCCGTCCTAATCCACGAAGCAATCGGCGACCAGCTCACCTGCGTCTTCGTCGACACCGGCCTGATGCGAGCCAACGAAGCCGTTGAAGTCGTGAAGCTCTTCCGCGACCACTATAATATCCCACTCGTGCATGTGGATGCCGGCGACACATTCCTCGGCGGCCTCGCTGGCGTCTCCGACCCCGAGACCAAGCGCAAATTCATCGGCAAGACGTTCATCGACATCTTCGAAGCCGAAGCGAAGAAAGTCGAAGGCGCGCAATTCCTCGCCCAGGGCACCTTGTATCCCGACGTAATCGAAAGCGTCTCCTTCGATGGCGGCCCGTCCGTCACCATCAAGTCCCACCACAATGTCGGCGGCCTGCCGGAGAAGATGAAGCTCAAGCTGGTCGAACCCCTGCGCGAACTGTTCAAGGACGAGGTCCGCGCCCTCGGCCGCGAACTCGGCATGGCGGAAATCCTCGTCGGACGCCATCCATTCCCCGGCCCCGGACTCGCTATCCGCATCCCCGGCGAGATCACGCCGGAGCGCGTAGCCATCCTCCAGAAAGCAGACGCCATCTATCTCGAGGAGATTCGCAAGGCTGGTCTCTACGACAAGATCTGGCAGGCCTTTGCCGTCCTGCTCCCCGTCCGCTCCGTGGGCGTCATGGGCGACGCGCGCACATACGAAAGTGTCCTCGCCCTCCGCGCCGTCACCTCTACTGACGGCATGACCGCCGACTTCTACCAGTTCGACATGAACTTCCTCGGCCGCACCGCCACGCGGATCATTAATGAAGTGAAAGGCGTCTCGCGCGTCGTTTACGACGTAACCAGCAAGCCGCCCGGCACGATCGAGTGGGAATGATTCAGGGCTCTTCGGGGTAAACGCGTAGCGTCACTGGCAAAGATTCCGCCGCCGGCGCCCCGCGCAACCGCCCGCCATCATCGCACTGGGGGAAGCGCTGACGAGTGCTTTCTCATCTGGCCAGAAAGCCTTCTCGAAGTAGGGCCTTTAAGTCAGGCGAGCACTATTGCGAGCCCCAAACCCCGCCTCGACGACGCAATCGGAGCATGTCATCTTCTCGGAAGGCCTGCACGGAGCGCACGAACGCGGGGGGGCTCATGACTGCATCAGACCTTAAGCTGCGATTCCACGCGGACCGTGATCGCCTTCTGGCCGAGGCGCATGCGCGGCCATCGACGCCGCTCGCGGCGCCCGCGCTGGCGACGCGCATAGTTTCCATGTCGGGCGAGGCGGGCATCGAGAGCGATCGCCGCCACATGGCCGCCTTGTGCCGCAAGCTCGCGGCGCCGGAGCCGGGCGAGGGCGCGCGATGGTGCCTGCTGGAGGCGGGCGCCTGGTCATTGCGCTGGGAACGCCATACGGAAGCATCGACCTGGACTGTGTTCCGTCCCGGGGTTCAGCCGGACGTCGAGAACTTCGGTGTCACAGCTCTTGATCTCTTGCCGCGTGACTGGCTTGCCGAATTGCCTGGCGAAATACTGGTGGCGGCCCATGCCGCGATCGTTGCCGAGCGGCCGCCGCATTTTCCGTTCGCGCCGGACGAACTGGTTGCCGCACGCATCGGGGCTGGGCCCATACAGGTGTTCAGTGATTTTCGCGCAGGCCCCGATTCCTTCACCCGCTTCGTCATGGTTGCAGGAGAGGCAGGCGGAGCGGTCGTGGGCCGCACACTGCAGCAATTGTTCGAGGTGGAGACCTACCGCCTGATGGCGTTGCTGACTTACCCGTTGGCGCTTCAGAATGCGGCCGTGCTGACCAAGCTGGAAGCCGACATCGACTCGGCAGCGGCGCAGGTCGTCAATGAGAACGGCGTGGAGTCAGATCGCAGCCTGGTTAACACGCTCGCGGCGCTGGCCGGGCAGGCGGAGCGGCTTGCCGGGCAGACGAATTTTCGCGTGGCGGCCTCGCGCGCCTATTATGGTCTGGTCGGCGCACGCATTGCGAGCTGGAACGAGCAGGCGGTGGATGGCCGGCCGACGCTGGGTGAATTCATGGAGCGCCGGCTGGCTCCAGCCATGCGCACCTGTGTCTCTGTCGCCGAGCGCCAGCAGGGCGCGATTGAGCGCATTGCCCGCACCGTGCAGATCCTGAACACGCGGGTGGAGGTGGCCTCGGAGATCGTCAACGTAAACCTGCTGGCGTCCATGGATCGACGCTCGGAGCTGCAGCTTCGCCTGCAGGAAACCGTTGAGGGATTGTCGATTGTCGCCGTTTCGTACTACGCACTTTCGCTGCTGAAGGTAGGATTCGACGGGCTTTCCGAAGTGGCGCCGTGGCTCAATCCAACGATCGCGACCGCTATTGCCGTTCCCGTCGTGCTATATGTGGTGTGGCGTTTCCTGCGCCGTGTGCGAAAGAATGTCCTGAGTCATTAGCGGGAGAGGCGCGTTTGGCACTGACGGTTGGCGCGCATCTCCGAAGCTCACATTAGCCCTGCTCGCGGTCGATTATAGATGCGTACAGTTTTCCCGTTTTCGGCGATTGTCGGTCAGGACGCGATGAAGCGCGCGCTGTTGATCGCGGCGGTCGATCCCGGCATTGGCGGCGTCATGGTGTTCGGCGATCGCGGGACCGGAAAGTCGACTGCTGTGAGGGCGCTTGCGGCGCTGCTGCCTGAGATGCGCGCGGTCAAAGGGTGTCCCTATCACTGCGATCCCGTGGCGGATGCCGGCCGGTGCACGCCGGACTGTCCGTCGCGTACGGCCAAGGGCGCGGTGAAGACGGAGTTGAGGCCGACGCCGGTGGTTGATCTGCCGCTGGGGGCCACGGAAGATCGCGTCGTCGGCGCGCTTGATCTTGAGTCGGCGCTGACGCGTGGCGAGAAGCGCTTCGAACCGGGGCTGCTCGCGAAGGCGCATCGTGGCTTTCTTTACATCGACGAGGTGAACCTGCTGGAGGATCATCTCGTTGATCTGCTGCTGGATGTGGCGGCCTCGGGCGAAAACGTGGTGGAGCGTGAGGGGCTGAGCGTTCGACATCCGGCGCGGTTCGTGCTGATCGGCACCGGCAACCCGGAAGAGGGCGAATTGCGCCCGCAATTGCTCGATCGCTTCGGGCTGTCGGTTGATGTGAAGACGCCCTCGTTGCTTGCGGATCGGGTCGCGGTGGTGCGCCAGAGAGATGCATTCGATCGTGATCCGGAGGGCTTTGTTGCGTCGTGGACAAAGAAGGACGCGCAAGTGCGCGACCGCATCCTGAAGGCGCGCGAGCTACACGGTAGTATTTCCTTGCCTGACGAAGTGGTGGAGCGCGCAGCCGAGCTGTGCATGAAGATCGGTTCGGATGGTTTGCGGGGAGAGCTGACGCTTATTCGGGCTTCGCGTGCGCTGGCGGCGATCGAGGGGACCAAGACGGTGAGTGTGACGCACCTGCGTTCGATTGCCGTGTCAGCGCTGCAGCATCGGTTGCGCCGCAATCCGCTGGATGATGTGGGGTCCGCGACGCGGATCGAGCGGGCGCTGGGGGAACTCTTCGAGGCATGAGCGACGGCGCCGCCCCGATGTTCGATCCGTGGGCGGACGCCCTCGCAGGGGCTGCTATGCTTGCGGTTGATCCGGTTGGACTGGGCGGCGCGATCATACGGAGCTGGCCGGGGCCGGCGCGCGATGCCTGGCTGCAGGCGCTGAAACTGATGCTGCCCGAGGATGCGCCGACGCGGCGCGCACCGGCATACATTGATGACGAGCGTTTGCTGGGCGGGCTCGATCTTGCGGCGACACTTGCGGCGGGGCGTCCGGTGGCGAGCCGGGGGCTGTTGAGCGAAAGCGATGGCGGGGCGGTGATCCTTGCCATGGCCGAGCGCTGTTCTGCGGCGACCGGAGCACGGCTTGCGGCGGTTCTGGACGCTGGCCATGTGGCGGCGGATCGCAGCGGTGTTGAGCATCGGCACAGCGCGCGGTTCATTCTGGTCGCGCTAGAAGAAGGCGCGGAGCCGGAGGAGCGTGCGCCGGATGTGCTGGCGGAGCGGCTTGCGTTCCATCTCGATTTCACTGGGTTGCGGACACACGCTGGACGAGCCCGGACTCGCGAGGAAATCGCGAAGGCGCGCGCGAGGCTCGCGAAGATGAAGGCGACGGACGAGCGGACGATTGAAGCAATCTGCTCGGCGTCGATCGCATTTGGCGTGGCTTCGACGCGCGGGGCGATTTTCACGCTGCGGGCCTGCAGGAGCGCGGCGGCGCTGGCGGGGCGAGACACTGTTGCGCAGGAGGATCTGGAGCTTGCCGCAAGGCTGGTGCTCGCGCCGCGCGCGCGGATCGCTCCGGCAGCTGCTGAGCCGGAGCAGGCGCCGCCGCCTCCCGGGCAGGAGGGCGATGAAGAGGCGAACGCGGATCAGCAGGACGCGACTACGGCAGCCGAAGGCCTTGTCGATGCCGTGCAGTCTGCACTGCCGGCGGAGTTTCTCTCAAAATTCCTCGAGGCGCGCTCCGAACGTCGGGCTGCGCCGCGGTCAGGCGGGGCGGGAGCGTCGGCGAAGTCCGCGCGACGGGGGCGGCCCTTGGGGGCGCGGTCCGGCACGTTGCGCACCGGGGAGCGGCTCGATCTGGTTGCGACCCTCCGTGCTGCAGCGCCTTGGCAACCACTGCGCCGCCGGGACGCTACCGCGCCGAGCGATGCGGCTGTGCTGGTGCGGCGGGGAGATTTTCGTGTCCGCCGGTTCGTGCAGCGACTGGAGTCGACGACGATCTTCGTGGTCGATGCGTCCGGATCGGCGGCGTCCCAACGCCTGGCCGAGGCCAAGGGTGCGGTCGAGAATCTGCTGGCGGATGCCTATGTAACGAGGGCCCGCGTTGCGCTGATCGCGTTCAGGGACAAGGGCGCGGAGTTGCTGCTGCCGCCGACGCGTTCGCTGTCGCGTGCGAAGCGGTCGCTCGCCGAGTTACCGGGTGGCGGGGCCACGCCGCTGGCGATTGCGATTGATACGGCATCGTTGCTCGCGCAGTCGGAGCGCGCCAAGGGGCGGACGCCGCTAATCGTGTTTCTCACCGATGGTCGCGGCAATGTCGGGCGTGATGGCGAGGTTGGCCGCGCGCAGGCGGAGCAGGACTCCGTGGCTGCGGCGCGAGGACTGCGCGCAACGGGGCTGCCGGCGGTGTTCATCGATACTTCGCCTCGCTCTCGCCCGGGCGCGGCTGAACTCGCCGAGCAGATGGGCGCCGCTTACGCGCAGCTACCGTTCGTGGACAGCGGGGCGGTTGCGAGCGTTGTCCGGGCAAACGCACCTTCACGTCGATGACGCGCGCGCTGGACTGGAATGTTGAAGGTCGCGACTGGCCCAATCGCGAAGCGAGCCGGTTCGTGGAGTCCGGTGGACTGCGGTGGCATGTGCAGGTCATGGGCGAGGGGCCAAAGCTTGTGCTGCTGCACGGAACGGGCGCGTCGACGCACTCCTGGCGTGATGTCGCGCCCTTGCTGGCGAAGAGCCATACGGTTGTTGCGCTGGATCTGCCCGGTCACGGCTTTACCGCAATGCCGGCCCGCCGCACGGACTTCGCATTGCCGCAGGTTGCTCGCGGGGTGACAGACCTGCTGGGGACGCTCGATGTATCCCCCGCCGTGCTGATCGGGCATTCGGCCGGCGCTGCGATCGCGGTGCGGATGGCGCTCGATGGCGCAGCGCCGCGGCAGGGGATTGTCGGCATCAATGCGGCCCTGCTGCCGTTTCCCGGGCCGATAGGTCCACTGGCGCCGATGCTGGCGCGGATGCTGTTCTACAACCCGGCGACGCTCGGCCTGTTCGCCTATCGGGCCGGCCAACGCGGCGCGATCAAGGACCTGCTGCACGGTACGGGTTCGTCGCTCGATGCGATTGGACTGGCGCTGTACGAGCGGCTGTTCCGCAACCGGGCTCACCTTGAGGGGACGGTCGCGCTCATGTCTCATTGGGGTCTGAATGCGCTGCAGAGGGAGCTGCCGAAACTCAAGACGCCGCTCACGCTCATTGTGGGCGATAAGGATCGTGCTGTGCGTCCGGATGAGGCGCTTACTGTGCAGGTGCGGGTGAAGCATGCGCGGATCGCGACAGCGAAAGGCTATGGCCATCTGGCGCACGAGGAAGCGCCCGCGCTGATCACGGACCTGATCCACGCTGCGCTGCACCAAACGGAGTGATACAATCAACTTGCGTAACGCAAGCTGACGCAATTAGTGTCAATCGATGCTGACACTCGAGCCCGCGCAGACTGTCGTTCGACCTCATCCGGATCAGAGACCGCATGCGATTGTCATCGGCAGCGGTTTTGGTGGTCTCGCGGCGGCCGTGCGGCTAGGCGCGCGGGGATATCGTGTCACCGTGCTGGAGCGCCTAGATGCGCCCGGCGGGCGGGCTTACGTCCACCATCAGGACGGCTTCACGTTCGACGCCGGCCCGACCATCATCACCGCGCCGTTCCTGTTCGAGGAACTCTGGGAGATGTGCGGCCGCAAGCTGAGCGACGACGTGGACCTGCGGGCCATCGATCCGTTCTATGAACTTGTTTTTGACGACGGCGAGACGATCACATGTGGCGGGTCCGCTGAAGCGATGCGGGCCGAGATTGCTCGTGTTTCTCCAGGCGACGTTGCCGGGTATGAGCGCTTCATGCGTCATAGCGAGGAGATCTATCGCGTCGGGTTCGAGCAGCTGGGGCATACGCCATTCGGGTCGTGGACCGATATGGTGCGTGTGGCGCCGGACCTGCTGCGCCTTGGCGGCTTGCAGAGCGTCTATGGGCTCGTCTCGCGCTACGTCAAAGATCCGCGCGTGCGGGTCGCGCTGAGCTTTCATCCGCTGTTTGTCGGCGGCAGTCCCTTCACGACAACTGCGGTCTATTGCCTGATTTCGTACCTGGAGCGTGCGCACGGCGTGCATTTCGCCATGGGCGGCACGGGGACGCTGGTGAATGGGCTTGTGAAGCTGATCGAGGGGCAGGGTGGCGCGGTCCGGTGCGATTCCGAAGTGGCCGAGATCCAGGTCAGCTCCGGCGCCGCTAGCGGCGTGCGTCTCGCGAGCGGAGAGACACTTCGGGCGGATATCGTTGTGTCCAACGTTGATCCGGCCAGCACCTATGGCCGTCTCGTCGCGCGGTCGGCGCGCAAGCCTTCCACCTCACCAAAGCTGAATTCCGCGCGTTATTCGATGAGCCTGTTCGTCTGGTATTTTGGGACCCGGCGGCGATATGACGACGTCGCGCACCACACCATCCTGCTCGGACCGCGCTATCAGGGTCTGATCGAGGACATCTTCAAGCACAAGCGACTGGCGCAGGATATGAGCCTGTACCTGCATCGGCCGACAGCGACGGACCCCTCGCTGGCGCCGGCTGGGTGCGATGCGTTCTATGTGCTCTCGCCGGTCCCGCATCTGGATGCCGATGTGGACTGGACTGTCGAGGGAGAACGCTATCGGCAGCGTGTCGAGAAGCGGCTGTCGGAGACGCTTTTGCCAGGTCTGGCGGATGCGGTTGTCACCTCGCGCATCATGACGCCGCTGGATTTCCGCGACCGGCTTTGCTCGCACAAGGGCGCAGCATTCGGGCCAGAGCCCATCCTCACGCAGAGCGCCTGGTTCCGGCCGCACAACAAGAGCCAGGATATCGACCGGCTCTATCTCGTCGGCGCAGGAACGCATCCCGGCGCCGGTGTTCCCGGCGTTCTGTCTTCCGCCCGTGTCCTGGATTCAGTGGTTCCGCATGCGTCCCAACTTGCACAAGCCTGAACTGGCGTCACCGGGCGATCTGGCGACCTGCCGACTGATGATCCGCACCGGATCGCGTTCGTTCTATGCTGCGTCGCTGTTGCTGCCCGAACAGATGCGCAGCGGCGCCTATGCGCTGTATGCGTTTTGCCGGCTGTCGGATGACACGGTCGACGTCGAGCAAGGCGGTGAAGCAGGGATCGC
Source organism: Hyphomonadaceae bacterium (assembly GCA_030696545.1). GTDB lineage: Bacteria > Pseudomonadota > Alphaproteobacteria > Caulobacterales > Hyphomonadaceae > UBA7672. Next base: position 2,719 of record JAUYSA010000042.1, on the reverse strand, counting down.
GAAGCTGGCCTCACGTCTCGACGCGATCTATGCCGGAAAACCTGCCGACGGGCCGATCGACCGTGCATTGTTCGACGCTATTGACCGCTATGCGCTGCCACGTGCGCCGTTCGATGCGCTGCTGGAAGGCATGGCGTGGGACGTCACAGGACGCGGCTGTGAAACCATCGGTGACCTTTATGCCTATGCGGCGCGCGTGGCGGGCGCCGTGGGCGCCATGATGGCTGTGCTGATGGGCTCGCGCGCGCCGGCAATGGTGGCGCGGGCCAGCGATCTTGGCGTTGCGATGCAGCTGACAAATGTGGCGCGCGATGTCGGAGAGGACGCGCGTAACGGTCGGCTCTATTTGCCGCGCACGTGGATGCGGGACGCAGGGCTCGACCCCGACGCATGGCTGGCGCAACCCGTGTTCAATCCGGCCATCTCGAGCGTTGTGAAGCTTTTGCTGGATCGCGCCGACGCGCTTTATTCCCGCGCGGAGATCGGTATTGCGGCTTTGCCATCGGCTTATCGCCCAGCGATCCAGGCAGCGCGTCTGCTCTATGCCGATATCGGCGCGCAGGTCGCAAAGCAGGGCTACAATTCAGTTGCCAGCCGCGCCATCGTGCCGACATCCCGCAAGCTGCAGTTACTGGCTGGCACGCTCACGCGAAGGTGGAATTTGCCGATAGGCGAGGCGCTGCGTGCGCCGGCGCTGCCGGAAAATCAGTTCCTCGTTGATGCGATCGAGGCGCATACCACGTCGCTCGATGAAGCGTATGCAATTCCTGGTTTGCGCCACGACGTCAGGTGGATGGTGGATCTGTTTGCGGCGCTGGACGAGCGGCCGCGGCGGCTGGCTTAAGGGGAGTGGGCTAGTGGAGTTTAACCCGATCTTCCTGTTCGAATTGCTGCTGTTCAACGGCGTGGTGCTGGCGTGGGCGGGCTATGAATTATGGTCGGTGCGGAAGTCGGTTCGTAACAAGCCCGAGCCCAATTCAACGCCGCCGGACGAGCCGGGGCATACGGAAGGGTAGCATTGCGCGCACTACCGGGTTGCTGAAGCGATCGAGCGACAGCGTTTCGTGCATTATGTCAGCAGGCGCGCCGTCAATCTTTCCCGTGAGGTGCGAGCGCGCATAGAATGGGGCGTCTTCCAGAAAACGTACCATCTTTGGTTCGGCATCGTGCTCGCCGCGCGTCGTCGGCTTCATGCGCCATAACGTGCGAGGCAGGGCCGATTTCGGCGGGGCATTGATGCTGGTAGCCGCGCCCGTTGCATCGAACTTCAGCGCCAGCGATCTCTCTTCGCCGTGACGCTCGGCTACATCGTAATAAACGATGGTGGAGTCGCTGAAATGCGCGCGCGACCAGTCCCATGCGCGGAACCTGTGCTCCAGAGGTTCGTCGCCCCAATTGCTGTCGAGATAGGCCTCGCCGCTCCATGCCGTGCCGTTGTCGAACGTCACATCGATGCGTCCACGCGGAGCGATGGGCCGCCAGTAATGGTCTGCGCCTGCGTCGAGCGGATAGGCCTGTCTAGCCAGCGCATGCGGGCGAAGCTTCACCGTCCCGCGCAGGCGGGAGGGAATTGGCGCGGTCCATTCGTTGATGTCGACCGTAAGTGCGCCATCCTCCCAGCGCATGCTGCTGGGGCCGATCGTGATCGTGTTCGAGTCACGTTTGAGGCTCAGGCGTCCACGTTCGGTCATCGCCCATTTGTTGCCACCCGTGGAATAGAGCGCGACGTTCATCGCGCAGTGATTTTCCGGATCGCGCCAGCCTGACCATGCGTAGTAAGGCGAAAACACGCTGCCGATGAAGGCGATGATCGTCAGGCCCTGCTGTTTGTCGTCGCTGAGCGCGTCGATGTACCACCAGGCATAGCCGCCCGACGGGACCTGAATATCGAAGCGCGGTCCGCCAACGCGCTCAGGGCTGCCTGCTGGCCCGATAGCGCCGCCATCGGGATGCCCGCTCCCGGATGCACGCCGCCGCCCGCCAGATAGAGTCCTGGAATCTTCGTCCGCGAGCCCGGACGACTGAAGGACGCCGCCCATCCGTGCGTCGCGCGGCCGTAGAGCGCTCCTCCCGTCGCTGGAAACAGCCTGTTGAAGTCTGCTGGCGTTGTCCGCGTCATGGTCGCCTGCGTGATCTCCAGCCCGCAGCGGCGCAGGCGGTTGAAGACGTTCGTCTCGCATGTATCCAGCTCCGCTGTGGTGAATTCGCGCGTGTCGCCAAGGGCCGGCGCATTGGCGAGGACGAGCATGCGCTCGTCTTCCGCATTGCCGGCAGTGCCGTCCCGGTCCTGCGCGCAGACATAGACGGTGGGGTCGTTTGGCAGCGTTCCGTTCTTCAGGATCGCGTCGAACTCCGATGTGTAGTCATCCGAAAAGAACACGTTGTGCCTGATAAGCGGGAAGCTGTGCGCCTTGCCGCGAATGGCCCACGTCACCGCAGAGAGGGAGCGGTTGGATGGAGAAGAGGGCGGGACTGACGAGGCGGCGGCGTAGCCGAACAGCCCTGATGCCAGTGAGGCAGGGTCGGCGTTGCAGATCACTGTGGCGGCTTCAAGCCGTGTTCCATCGGACAGGCTGACGCCGCTGGCGCGTCCGCGATCCACGTCGATCGTGCTGACATGTGCGCCGAAGCGAAACGTCACACCGAGAGATTGTGCGCATGCGGTCAGACCGTCCGCGAGTCGTTGCATGCCGCCATCAACGATCCAGACGCCGTCCTG
>JAUYSA010000021.1 GCA_030696545.1 Hyphomonadaceae bacterium | reverse complement strand
TCGGCTTCTACATCTATGGCTGGCGCCAACCGCCGATCGACACCTCGATCATCGGCATGAAAGCCAACGCCACCCGGCCGGAGATCGAACAGATCCTGTTCAACGACCAGCTGAAGCGCGAGCCCGCAGAGCTGGAACGCGCGCTCTACATCTGCCGACGCCGTATCGAGAACCGCGCCCGCGCCGCGAACCTCGACCTCTACCTGTGCTCGTTCTCCTCGCGCGCCCTGATCTACAAGGGCATGTTCCTCGCCGAGGACATCGACAATTTCTACCTCGACCTGAAAGACCCGCGCTTCATCTCGGCGGTGGCGATCTATCACCAGCGCTATTCGACCAACACGTTCCCGCAATGGCGCCTGGCGCAGCCCTTCCGCATGCTTGCCCACAATGGCGAGATCAACACCATATCGGGCAACATCAACTGGATGAAGAGCCACGAGATCAAGATGGTCTCGGATGTGTTCGGTGAACACGGCGACGATGTGAAGCCGGTGATCCAGCCCAGCGGATCGGACTCTGCCGCGCTCGACAATGCGTTTGAACTGCTCGTCCGCGCCGGTCGCTCGGGTCCGATGGCGAAGACGCTGCTCGTGCCTGAACCCTTGTCGAAAGACGAGGCGATAATGCCCAAGAGCCATCAGGCGCTCTATGCCTACGCCAATTCGGTGATGGAACCGTGGGATGGCCCCGCCGCGCTCGCCATGTTTGATGGCCGCTGGGCCATTGCGGGCATGGACCGCAACGGCCTGCGCCCGATGCGCTATGCGCTGACGGAAGACGGCGTGCTTGCCGTCGGCTCGGAAGCGGGCATGTGCTCGATCGATGACGAGGTCATCGTGCGCAAGGGCCGCGTGCCGCCGGGCGGCATGATCGCGGTCGATGTGCGCGACGGCAAATTCTACGAGCACAAGGCGCTGATTGACCGGCTCGCGGGCAACCATCCGTATGAGCAATGGCTATCGAACGTCATCGAGCTGGAGCCCGTCATCGGCCCCGGCCCGGAAGTGCGTCTCTACACCGACAAGCAGGAATTCCTGCGCCGCCAGCATGCCGCCGGCTTCACGATGGAAGACGTCGAGCTGATCATTTCGCCTATGGCGGAAGACGGCAAGGAAGCCATCGGCTCCATGGGCGATGACAGCCCCCTCGCCGTCCTGTCGGATCACCACCGTCCGCTATCGCACTTCTTCCGCCAGAACTTCGCGCAGGTCACAAACCCGCCGATCGATCCACTGCGCGAAGAGCGCGTGATGAGCCTGCGCACGCGCTTCAAGAACCTCGGCAACATCCTCGCCGAGGACGCGACGCAGACAAACGTGTTTGTGCTGGAAAGCCCTGTGCTGACCAACGGCATGTATACGCGGATGCTGGAAACCATCGGCGAACAGGTAGCGGTGATCGACTGCACCTTCCCGGCCGACGCAGGCGGATCGCCCGGCATAGCCCTGCGCGACGCCATCGCCCGCATCCGGGAGGAAGCACGCGTTGCAGTCTCCTCGGGCCGCGGCCACATCATCCTGACCGATGAGGGCCAGAGCGCGACACGCGCCGGCATCCCGATGATCCTCGCCGCAGGCGCGGTTCACTCATGGCTAGTCAACCACGGCCTGCGCACCTTCTGCTCCATCACGGTCCGCTCGGCCGAGTGCGTGGATACGCATTACTTCGCCGTTCTCGTCGGCGTCGGGGCCACATGCGTGAACGCCTACATGGCGCAAGAAACGCTGGCTGACCGCCACGCCAAAGGCCTGTTCGGCGACAAGCCGCTCGGCAAGATCGTGCTGAACTACAAGAAGGCGATCGAGGCGGGGCTGCTGAAAATCCTGTCGAAGATGGGCATCAGCGTCATCTCTTCCTATCGCGGTGGCTATAATTTCGAGGCGCTCGGCCTCTCACGCGCGCTCGTGGCCGACTATTTCCCCGGCATGACCAGCCGCATCTCCGGCATCGGTCTCGCGGGTCTGCAGCGCAAGGCGATCGAGCTGCACGCGAAAGCCTGGAACACGTCCGTGGCCGTGCTTCCGATAGGCGGCTTCTACCGCGTCCGCGCCAGCGGCGACACGCACGCGCTATCGGGCGAACTGATCCACGCGCTGCAACACGCGTGCGACAGCAACTCCTACGCCGCCTTCCGCAAGTATTCGAAGCTCGCCAACGCGCGGAAAAAGATGGTGCAGCTGCGTGACCTGCTGGATTTCAAGCCGCAGCCCAAGCCAGCCACGCTGCACGAAGTCCAGTCAGTCAACGAAATTCGCAAGCGCTTCGTCACGCCCGGCATGTCGCTCGGCGCGCTCGGACCTGAGGCGCACGGCACGCTTAACATCGCGATGAACCGCATCGGCGCGAAGTCCGTCTCGGGCGAAGGCGGTGAAGTGCGCGAGCGCTACAAGCCGATGCCGAACGGCGACAACGCCAACTCCATGATCAAGCAGGTCGCTTCCGGCCGCTTCGGCGTCACGGCGGAATACCTGAACAACTGCAAGGAACTCGAGATCAAGGTCGCCCAGGGCGCCAAGCCCGGCGAAGGCGGACAGCTCCCCGGCTTCAAGGTCACCGAATTCATCGCTCGGAACCGCTATGCAACGCCCGGCGTGATGCTGATCTCGCCGCCGCCGCACCACGACATCTATTCGATCGAGGATCTGGCCCAGCTCATCTACGACCTGAAGCAGATCAACCCCGAATGCCGCGTCTGCGTGAAGCTCGTCTCGCGCTCCGGCGTCGGCACGATCGCGGCAGGCGTCGCGAAAGCGAAAGCCGATGTCATCCTGATCGCCGGCCATGTCGGCGGCACAGGCGCCTCGCCGCAATCGTCGATCAAGTTCGCCGGCCTGCCGTGGGAAATCGGCCTCGCCGAAGCGCACCACGTCCTGACGCTCAACAATCTGCGCGATCAGGTCACGCTACGCACCGATGGCGGTCTCCGCACCGGCCGCGACATCGTCATGGCCGCAATGCTCGGCGCTGAAGAATACGGCATCGGCACGGCCAGCCTGCTCGCCATGGGCTGCATCATGGTGCGACAGTGCCATTCCAACACCTGCCCCGTCGGCGTCTGCACGCAGGACGAACGCCTGCGCGCCAAGTTCACCGGCACGGCGGACAAGGTCGTCAACCTGATGACGTTCGTCGCCGAAGAGGTCCGCGAAATCCTCGCCGAACTCGGCTTCACCCGCCTCGACGAAGTGATCGGCCGCACCGACCTGCTCCATCAGGTCTCGCGCGGTTCAGCCATGCTCGACGACCTCGACCTGTCGCCCCTGCTCGTGCGCGCTGACCCGGAAGCCCGCGTCACCTACAAGCCGACGCTCCGCAACGAAGTCCCCGCCGCGCTGGATGAACAGATCCTCCGCGACGGCGCGCCCTTCTTCGAGCGCGGCGAGAAGATGCAGCTCGACTATCACGTCCGCAACGTGCAGCGCGCCATCGGTACGCGCGCCTCGTCCCACATCGTCCGCAAGTATGGCATGGACGGCCTGCCCGAAGACCGTCTGTGGGTTACGCTCGAAGGCTCGTGCGGCCAGTCGCTCGGCGCATTCGGCGTCAAGGGCCTGACGCTCGAAGTCATCGGCGACGCCAACGACTATGTCGGCAAGGGCCTCTCCGGCGCGACCATCATCATCAAGCCGCCCTCCACCGCGAAGTATGCGGCGAAGGACAACACCATCATCGGCAACACCGTTCTCTACGGCGCGACATCCGGCAAGGTGTTCGCCGCTGGCCAGGCCGGCGAGCGCTTCGCGGTGCGCAACTCCGGCGCGACGGTGGTGGTTGAAGGCTGCGGCTCGAACGGCTGCGAATACATGACCGGCGGCACAGCCGTCATCCTCGGCGCAGTCGGCGAAAACTTCGGCGCCGGCATGACCGGCGGCATGGCCTTCCTCTACGACCCGCACCGGCGCTTCGAAACGATGGCCAACCCCGAGACGATCATCTGGCGGCCGGTGGTGACGGCTCACTGGAGCAACACACTCCGCACGCTCATCGAAGAACACGTGAAGCGCACGGGCTCGCTGCACGGCAAGACAATCTTGGACAACTGGGCGCTCGAACTGCCCAACTTCGTCCACGTCGTACCGAAGGAATCCCTCAGCCGCCTCGCGGCGCCGCTGGAGCTTAAGGCGGCGGAGTAGGAGCTTGCTGGCTGCCCTTTGACGCAACTGGCTGGTCAGGTATGCTTGTACTCAGGGTGACAGACGCCAAGGGGCACAAAATTTCCGACTTGGCGGACAGCAAGCTCAACCGGGATATCGAGGTGCTTCGCGCCTTCGCCGTGGTCGGCGTGGTAATGCATCACCTAGTTGGCGTCCTGCTGGCGTCGACCCCGGGATCGCAGATCAGCCTCGGCCCTTTCAACCTCGCTGTCGGCGTCGACCTGTTCTTCGTGATCTCCGGCTTTGTCATAGGTCGCAGCATCTTGCCGCGGCTTCAGGAGGCGCATGATGCGCGAACATCGCGGCGCGAGGTTCTTGCCTTTTGGGTGAAACGTGTATTCCGGCTGTGGCCCACTGCGTGGTTTTGGCTCGCCATGATTCTCGTCGTCACCGCCACGCTCGGCGTCACGGGGGGGCATCTCCAATTTTCGACAAACGTAGATGCAGCCATAGCGGGCGTACTGAATTTTGCGAACTTCCGTTTCGCAGAATCATTTGAAGCCTACCCTTACGGAGCAAGCTTCCATTACTGGACGTTGTCGCTGGAAGAGCAGTTCTATTTTCTTCTTCCCATCGTAGCTTTGTTCAGCCGCAATCGGGTTGTGTTTGCTTGCGCACTCGTCGCGCTGATCGTGCTAGACCAGATGCGACCCTTATCTCTCATCAACGTTGCGACACGCGTTAGTGCGCTAGTGTTGGGGGTGCTAATCGCCCTTTGGAGTCTGGGGACGATGCACCGCCTTATATCGAGCGCGGTCTCCAGAAGCAGCCGGTACCTGCTTCTTCCTTTCTTCCTCGCAACTTTGATGCTGTTAGGTTGGATTTCCGGAGCGATATCGCCAATCGCGCCCCACTATTACCTGTACGTCGCAGCCGCTGCCGGGTCGTGCGTCTTGGTCGCGTCGTTCAACATGGATGTATTTGGAGTGTTTGGCCCACTCGCCAGCGTCTTTCGATGGTTGGGCAGTCGGTCATACGCCATCTACGTCATACATGTTCCAGTATTCGTGCTGTTCAACCATATTGCGATAACAAGCCTGTCGCCTGACCAACTCGCACAACCTACCATTCTCCTGATGATGGCTTCAGGAACGGTCACACTCATATTGATGCTGGCGGAGCTGAACTTTCGCCTGATCGAGACCCCACTGAGAAAAATTGGCGTCAGACTTGCGGCGCGAATAACGCGCGCCCGGCAAAGCGGAGGCCGCGAAGCAGCAACCGCTCTATAACTTAAGCGGTCGCTGCAATTCGACTCAACCTACTCCGCCTCCTCGCGCGACCACGGCGACTTGATCACATAGCCGCCTGGCTCAATCGGAGCCACGGGCGCGGTCTGGACCGAGAAGTCGCTGGAGCCCGGAATGTTGATGCCCGCGATCTGCTTCGGCGGCACGATGGTGAAGCCCAGCACATGGAACAGCGCCACGAAGCCCACGAAAGACAGGATCGTGGTCGCGATGATCTGCGCAAAGATGCGCGTGATCAGGCCCCTGAAGAAAAATGCCGTGCCAAGCCCGGCGATCGCGCTGCCGCCCAAGCCAGCCATGCCGGCAACCGTCGCCAGATCCAGATCCAGACCCATCATGTCCTCCCCTTCGGCAGTTCCCTTTGGCGGGCGCCCGACCGATAACGGGAAAGACTAGACCAAGCCGGCCCGGGAAGGAAATACGCCAATGCCGCTGTATAACGGCTCCTGTCATTGCGGAGCGGTGCGCTTCACCGTCGAGGGCGAAATTTCCGAGGCCTACACCTGCGATTGCTCGCTATGCAGCAAGAAGAACGCGCTCATGGCGAATGTTCACGAGAGCCAGCTCAAGATCACGGCAGGCGAAGACAGGCTCGGCCTGTACCAGTGGAACGCGCGCATCGCTAAGCACTACTTCTGCATGGCTTGCGGCATCTATCCCTTCCACAGAAAGCGCTCGATGCCTGATCATTTCGGGATCAACCTGAAAGCGCTCGACGACTTCGACTGGTCGTCCGTTCCCGTGCGCGCAGCCGATGGCAAGGACATGCCAGTGGTCGGCACCGGCGCTAGGGATATCTGGCAAGGTCCGCGATCGGCGTGAGCTGGCTCAGGGCGTGCCGATGCGTTTCCATGTCTCGACGGTGAGGTCTTTCTCTACCTGCGTCGCGGCCAGCGCAAAGCCAGGCAAGTCCAGCGGCGGTGCGCCATTGCTGCGCACGGCCAGCACAGTCGGCGCATCCAGCGGCACAGGCGCCTGACGATCCCACATCACGGCGGTGACGCCATTCACATCAACGCTGCGTTTCTGCTCGTTGAAGCCGAGAAGTTGCGCCGCGGTCGGGCCAAGCCGATCGATCAGCGCCTGCCATTTCGGCATGATGATCGCGGCCTGCTGCGGATAGCCCCAGCGCGGTCCGCTGTAATACCACATGAAGCACCAGTAGCCGAAATCTCCATCGACCAGAACGATGTCTCCCGGTTGCGCAACCTGATGCGCATAGGCGGCGGCCGGCTTGTAGCCATCACCCTTCTCGCGCGTCATCTGCCCGGCAATGCCGACGCCTGCCCACAGCATGGCCAGCGCGACGGCGGCGACCCTGCCCGCCATGCCCGCCGTCCTGAGCATCCACACCACAAACAGCGCGACGTAGAGGCAGATGAACGGGATCAGCGTGACGAAGATCCGGTCGAGCCAGATCGGCTTCACATAGGAGATCGCCGCAGCGATCACGAGTGGGGCAAATATCAATGTCAGTATCGCAACGCGGCTCTCGGCCCGCACGAAGCCGAACCAGACGAGGATCGCTAGCAGCAGCACGCCCATCGCCGCGCCGATCGCATCGACGCCAAGTTCGCCCGCCGCGAGGAAGCGCCAGGTGTGCAGGATCTCGTCGAGCCCCGGCGCAACCGGATGCCCAGCCGCGCGCACAGCCACCAGTACAAGCGTCGGCACAGCCAGCACGGCCACGCACGTCTCGGTCAGCACCCAGTGGATACGCGTCCGCAGATCACCTTCACGCAACAGCTGATACGCCGCATACAGGATGCACCCCGAAATCATCACAATCCCGGCGCTGTGCGAATAGACCACCGCAGTCTGGCTCGCGATCACATTGAGAGAAGCCTTCCACGGAAAGCGTTTGGTGCGCTCGGCCTTGAGCCAGTCTTCAAGCGCGATCCAGGTCCAGAGGATCATCACCATCAGGAAGGCGTACATCCGCACCTGATCGCCAAATACCAGCGCAGCCGAAGAGAATGCCAGCAGCCCGCACGCGATCCAGGCCGTCTGCAGATCGTAAACCCGCCGCACGCGCCACATCAGCAGGGCAACGGCGGCCGCGCTCCACAGCACCGTGTTCAGCATGAGCCACAGGTCGCTATGCCCGCCCAGCGTCCACAGGCTGAGCTGGAAATAATAGAGCGGCGGATGAATATCGAAGCGCAGGTTGGTGACGAGCGTGTTGGGCAGGTCGTAGGCCACGAACGTGCCCGTCAGCAGCTCGTCAAACCACATCCACCGGCCATCAATGCCGATCAGGCGGACAAGAAAGGCGGCAAGCAGAATGGCCGCACTTACGCCAAGCACCCAGGGGCGGGAACGCTTGAAGATGGCTGCATTGATCATGGTTACTGATCGTCCCCCGCACGCGGTGCGCATTAACCGCGCCAACCTGCAAGGCCCACGCCAGCGGGCGCTCCGGTCAGATCTTCACGGCCGGCAGCGCGTTGAACGCGGTGCGCAGCGATGCGGCCCAGGAATCGCTGATCTGCCGGAATTCCTTGTGATCGCTTTCGATACGCTGCGACTTGGCCTTGAACTCGTTTGCGGGGATCACGCACAGGTCCAGCGGCATCCCCACCGACAGATTGGATCGCACAGTCGAATCCATGCTCACCAGCGCAGCCTTCACCGCTTCCTCGATCGTTGTGTCCGGGCGGATCACGCGGTCGAGGATCGGCTTGCCATACTTGTGCTCGCCGATCTGCATGTAGGGCGTATCCTCGCCCGCCTCGATGAAATTGCCCGCAGTATAGATCAGGAACAGGCGCAACTCGCCGCCGCGTCGCTGCCCTGCCATGATGATCGTCGCGTCTGCGGCTGATCCCTGCGCCTCGATCTCGGCACGGTCGCGTTTCTGGACTTCGCGCATCGCCTCGCCCACCATCTGCGCGCCGCGATAGAGCGTGTCGCACGTTATCAGGCTTTCGATTTCCGGATCGATCCGGCTCTGCTTCACCGCCTGCGTCAGGTGCGTGACCACGCCCTGCGTGATGCCGAGATTGCCCGCCGCCATCAGCGCGACAACGCGCTCACCCGGCTCCTCGAACAGAAACATCTTGCGGAATCGCGCAATATTATCGACCCCCGCATTGGTGCGGGTGTCCGAGAGCAGGACCAAGCCAGCCTTCAACTTGAGGCCAACACAATACGTCATGTCCGTCGCAATTCCCCGCCAGCAGCCCTGGCAATCCGTCCGTTTCGCGAAATCCTGCGCCAGCTACTGTTGCGTCTGGCTCTGGACCCCGTCTCCCTGATTCTGGGACTGACTCTGGCCTGTTGTCTGGCTGATGTCGACCGAGGCGCTAAGCCGCTCCTGGGAGTTACCTGTCACATTTCCACGGATAGGTGCAGCATCTGCAGCGTCCAGTCCGCAACCTAGCCGCACATAGCGGTCCGTAGGACACAGCCGGTTGGCCGCATCGAACCCGATCCAGCCGATTTCAGGCGCCCATGCTTCCGCCCAGGCGTGTGTTTCCGTCAACTTCGTGTCTTCGGCGAGCAGATAGCCGACGACATAACGCGCCGGCAGGCCAATGGACCGCGCCCCGCTAATGAAGACATGCGCGTGATCCTGACAGACGCCCTGCCCCGCCTTCAGGGCCTGAGCCGCCGTCGTGGCGCTGGAAGTTGTCGATGGCTTGTACTCGATCGCATCGGCCACAGCGTTGAACACGGCGTGCAGGCGATCAAGCGCCTTCTCACCGGCTACGCCCTTGGCCAGCGCCTGGATTTTCGCATCCGCCTCGGTCAACGGCGTAGAGCGCAGGTAGATCGATGGACGCATCCCATCCTTCAATCCACGAACCACGCCAGCCGTATCGTCGGTATCGACTTCGCCCTCGGCCAGGATGGTGATTTCGGCGCCAACCTCGGATCGCGTCCAGATCGCCTCACGATCGCCCGTCGCGGTCGTCATCAGCGCCGGAACAGGCTGGTCGTTGACGCTGACCGCCCACTTCAACACGCGCTGCCCGCCAAAGCTTGGCGGATACAACCGCAGACGCAGCGCACAGCGATCCGCTGGCGGGTCGTAGGTGTAGGTCGTGGCGTGGCGAACTGTGAGACGCATGAGATCCTAGAAGTGATACGCTTTGCTGATCTCGTGCGACAGCCGCCGCGTGGTGTCGATCGCGTCCGAGATAAACTGGTGAAGGCCGCTCTGGAACAGCTCCTCGATCTCAAGCTCGTCAAGACGCGCCACCATTTCGGCGGCGATCATCTGAGGCGCGCTGTTCTCCCCGTACAGCTCTCCCAGATCATCCAGAAACCGCTTGATGGCGCGATAGCAGTACGAAACCGAACGCGGGAATGTCCCGTTGAGAATCAGGAAATCCGCAATGCCCCAAGGGGTGTAGTCGCCTTTATAAACGTGATGATACGCCCGCAGGGCGGATGTGGCGCGCAGCACGCTGGTCCACTGGTGATAGTCGCGCCCGCCGCCAACCACGTCGGTTTCCGGCAGCAGCACATAGTATTTCACATCCAGCAGGCGCAGCGTCATGTCCGCCCGCTCGATCAGCCCGCCCATGCGCAGGAAGAAATAGCCGTCATTCCGCAGCAGCGAGATTTCGGACGCGCCCCGGAAAGCCGCCGTCCGGTTCTTGGTCCACTCCAGCAGCGTCGGCAGGTTCTTTAGCGCTGTCTCCGCATCCATCTGGCCAAGGCTGCGCCAGCCATCGTTCAGCGCTTCCCACATGTCCTGCGTCAACGCCGTGCGGATCGCCCGCCCATTGGCCCGCGCCGATGTGAGGCACGAACGGATCGACGATGCATTGTCCGGATCAAGCAGCAGGCGCTCGACGACCGCGCCGGCGTTGAGCCGCGACGCCTCAGCGATATCCGGCGCCGATCCCGAAGCAGCAGCAACCGAGCGCCACTCTTCCAGCTCGTTCGAGCCGGGCAGCATCGCCATGCGATAGCCCATCTCGATCAGGCGCGCGGTCGCATCCGCACGCTCCATGTAGCGGCCCATCCAGAACAGGTTCTCTGCGGTACGGCTCAGCATCGCATCAATCCGCCAGGATCCACGTGTCTTTCACGCCGCCGCCCTGCGACGAGTTCACGACAAGTGATCCCTTCTTGAGCGCCACCCGCGTCAGCCCACCCGGCGTCAAACGAATGTCCTTGCCGACAAGACAGTACGGCCGGAAATCGACATGGCGATCCTCGATCCCCGCATCGCCAAGGATCGGCGCCGTCGAAAGATCCAGCGTCGGCTGCGCAATGAACTCGTTTGGGTTCGCCTTGATCTTGGCGCGGAACGCATCGACTTCCTTCTTCGTCGCATGCGGCCCGATCAGCATCCCATAGCCGCCCGACCCATGAACGCGCTTGACCACAAGGTCCTTGAGGTTCTCCAGCACATACTTGCAGTCGTCCGGCTGGGCGCAGCGCCATGTCTGCACGTTCTCGAGGATGGGCTTCTCGCCGAGATAGAATTTGATCATGTCCGGCACGAAGACATAGATCGCCTTGTCGTCCGCCACGCCCGCGCCCGGTGCCGAACACAGCGTAACGCCGCCCGAACGATAGACGTCGAACAAGCCCGGCACGCCCAGCAGCGAATCCGACTTGAAGGCCAGCGGGTCGATATAGGTGTCGTCGATCCGCCGGTAGATCACATCCACCCGCTGCGGCCCGCGCGTCGTGCGCATCCAGCACAGCCCATTGTCGATGAACAGATCCTGCGGCTCGACCAGTTCGATACCCATCAGGTCGGCCAGGAATGAATGTTCGTAATACGCCGAGTTGAGCGACCCCGGCGTCAGCAGCACGACAGTCGGATCATCATCGCACTTTATAGGCGCCACTTCCTCGAGCGTCTTCTTCAACATGCTCGGATAGCTGTCGACGCTCTCGATGATCCCGGCATGGAACAGCGCCGGGAACATCCGCATCATGATCTCGCGGTTCTCCAGCATGTAGGAGACGCCCGACGGCGTGCGGCAATTGTCTTCCAGCACCTGGAACCTGTCGCCATCGGTGCGGACAATATCAACGCCGACAATGTGGCTATAGACCCGCCCCGGCGGATCGACGCCCACCATCTCCGGCAGGAAGGCCTCGTTCTGATAGACCAGCTCCTCCGGGATGATCCCCGCCCGCATGATCTCGCCGCGATGATAAACGTCATAGAGAAAAGCGTTCAGCGCCCGGCTGCGCTGCTTGATCCCGCGCGACAGCTTGCGCCACTCGCTGGCCCCGAACACGCGCGGGATGAGATCGAACGGGATCAACCGCTCCGGATCCCCGCCCTCGCCATAGACCGCGAAGGTGATGCCAATCTTGCGGAATATCGCCTCAGCCTCGCTCTGGCGAAGCTTCAGCAAATCCACCCCTGTCGCACTGATCCATTCGGCCACCTTTTCATAGGGGCCCCGGACAGCTCGATCGTCTGCGAACATTTCGTTGTACATGCCGCCCCAGTCCTAGCCGGACCCGGGCTCCTGTGAAGGCGCCCGGCCTGACCCTTTTCGGCTGCAGGCATCCCTGCCTAAATTTTAGGCAGCAAAAGGGAAAGCCCTGTCCGTGGAGCATGATAGACACCGTCGCATGTCCACCGTCGAGGATCAACTGAAGGCAATTGCGCGTGAGGCAGGCTTTGATGTCGCCCGCATCGCCCGCGCTGACGCTGCCTGGGAAGCTGGCGGCCACCTGTCCGACTTCGTGGCGGCAGGTCGCCATGGCGACATGGGCTGGATCGAAGAAACGCTGGAACGGCGCAGCCATCCGACCGCCATGTGGCCTGACGCAAAGTCAGCCCTAGTCGTCGGCCTGAACTATGGCCCGAAGCACGATCCGCTCGAACCGCTCACCCATCCCGAGCACGCGACGATTTCCGTCTATGCCCAGAACGTCGACTATCACGACCTGATGAAGCGGCGCCTCAAACAGCTGGCCTCGACCTTCGCCACGAAGACCGGCCACGACGTGAAGATCTTCGTCGATACCGCCCCGCTGATGGAGAAGCCCCTCGCCCACCGTTCGGGCATTGGCTGGCAGGGCAAGCACACGAACCTCGTCAGCCGCGATCATGGCTCGTGGCTTTTCCTCGGCGTCATGCTCACCACCGCCGACCTCCAGCCGGATGAGCCAGCCGAAGACACCTGCGGCTCCTGCTCCGCCTGTCTCGACATCTGCCCGACACGCGCTTTCCCTGCGCCGTATCAGCTCGATGCGCGCCGCTGCATTTCCTATCTCACCATCGAAACGAAAACGCCGATCCCGCGCGAATTCCGCCGCGCCATCGGCAATCGCATCTATGGCTGCGACGACTGCCTGGCCGTCTGTCCCTGGAACAAGTTCGCCAGCACCGCACGGGATGCGGCCTTTCACCCCAGGGCCGAACTGACAGCGCCTTTGCTGGCTGACCTTGCCCAACTCGACGACGCTGCTTTCCGGGAAGTTTTCGCGGGCTCTCCGATCAAGCGCATAGGGCGGGACAGGTTTGTCCGGAATGTCATGATCGCGATTGGAAATTCGGGTCCAAAAACAGGCGAGACGCGACTCGTCGAGTTGTGTATCCAGAGGCTGGACGACGCCTCGCCACTGGTGCGCGGCGCTTCTGTCTGGGCTCTGGGGTCGCTGTCTCCACCTGCCTTTGAAACTGAACGCCGTAGCCGACGCCACGCCGAATCCGATCCCGGTGTTTGTGAGGAGTGGGATGCTGGACCAGAACGACACGCCTGATCCAGACAACGCCTCCGGCGGCTCGCGCGAAGAGACATCTTCAGAAGCAAGCAACGCCAGCGGACCTGCGCCCAAAGGCGGCATGCTTGGCCGCTGGCGCGCTGGCATGACCGCGCAGGGTGATCCGTACACGCTCGAAAAGCCGCTCTGGCGCGTGATGCTGGTCGGCTTCGTCAAATGGACATCGATCGCGGTCGGCAGCTTCCTCATTCTCAGCCTGCTAGCCGTCTTCACCATTGGCTGGACCGGCCCGCCTCCCACTTTCAACATGGCCGGCGTCGCCATGAAGGGCGTCGAAGTGCGCTCCACCTGGGTCGATCTCAAGGATATCTCCCCCCATCTCGTGCGCGCGGTGATCGCGTCGGAGGATCAGAACTTCTGCATCCATGACGGCTTCGACCTGAAGGAAATCCAGAAGGCGATGCAGGACGCCGAAAACGGCGGCGACCTGCGCGGCGCCTCAACCATCTCGCAGCAGACCG
>JAUYSA010000403.1 GCA_030696545.1 Hyphomonadaceae bacterium | reverse complement strand
GTACCTCAACCGCAACAACTGGAGCGCGCGTATCGGCGTTCAGTTCGACCCGACCGACTACTTCAGCAGCTACACGGTCGCGAGCTACAACGACGTCGACGAGAATGGCGGCGGCACCGTGCTGGTGGCCGTCAATCCGGCGCGAACATACGGCGCCTTGCTGGCGCCCTTACTGGCTGCACAACAGGCAAGAGGGGCATATGAGACTGCACTCAGCACGCCGACGAAGGACCAACGCACGAGCTTCAGCATTCTGAACAATTCTGAGCTGACCCTCTCCGACGAGTGGTCCGTCAAGAATATCGTGAGCTGGAGTCATGTGGAGGGCAATACGGCTTCGGACAGCGATGCTTCCACCTTGCCGATCTCCGATCTCTACGGTGCGCTTCCCGGCAGAAACAATGTCGATCTGCGCACATTCACCGAGGAACTGCAGCTTCGCTATTCGACCGACTGGATGAGCCTGCAAACCGGCCTGTTCTATCTCAAGGAAGACACGCCGGACGACGGGCTGACTTTCCAGACGGTCAATCCGATGCAAGCCCCGCTCGGCATCGCAACGACACTTATCATCCTTCCGGTTTCGCCGTTCCTGTTTCCGGTCCTGAGCGTTCAGGACAAGGCAGAGGTCCATGGCGACAGCAAAGCTGTCTACGCCCAGACGAACTTCAATATCACTTCCAATCTCACAGCCACGGCGGGCGTTCGCTGGACCTGGGACACCTTCGGGGGGCACATCAGCTCTTACCTGCCAGCATCGTCCTTCGCGAGTTTTGTGGCGAACGCGCCCCCGGCGCTTCTGCCGGCGGCTCTTCAAACGCAAGCGCTTGCAAGTGATCTGTGCGTCTACGACGCTTTCCTAGCTGTTACCCTTGGACAGCTGCCGACAGCAAAATACCCGAACTGCTCCTATCCGGGCTTTGATGGCGAAAGCGATGGCCCGACCTGGCAGTTTGGCCTCGACTGGAAAATGGACGAGGACACGTTGCTTTATGGCGTTACACGCCGCGGCTACAAAAGCGGCGGCACAAATCCGGTCGTGACGATTCTGTCCCCGCTTGGCCAGAACGACCCGCTCTTTCCGTTCAAGCCGGAAGAAGTCACCGATCTCGAATTTGGGATGAAGCGCGATTGGAGGCTGGCGGATGACGTGCGGCTCCGTACGAATGCATCCGCCTTCTATACCTGGTACAACGACATCCAGGTCGTCCAGCGTCAGGTATTTGTCGGATCCGACATCGCCACCAACGCGCAGAAAGCTCATGTCCTCGGCTTCGAGTTCGAAGGTTTGCTCGCATTTGGCGATTCATTTACGCTTGGCGCCACCTACTCGTACAATGAAGCCAAATATGACGAATGGCAGACTCTGGCGACACCCACCTTGCCGAGCCAGAATTTCAGTAACACGCCCTTCCTCTATGTGCCGGCGAACAAGTTTAGCCTCGACGGGCGTGTTGCGATTCCGATTCCGGCTGAAACAGGCCAGCTTGGCTTCCGCGCCAGCTATTCCTGGCAGGACGACCAGCGCGTTGCCGCCGACCCGCAGCCCTTCGACACCATCCCCGCTTATGGCCTCCTGAACCTCAGGCTTGAGTGGGAAGAGGTGATGGGCGGACCCATCGATATTGCCGTATTCGGGACGAATGTGACCGACGAGGAGTACCGTGTGACGTCGAACGCCGGCTACAACACCTCTGGCTGGGTAGGAACAATCTACGGCGAACCCGCGCAATACGGCCTCTCTCTCCGCTATCGCTACTGAGGACAGAAGATGAAGGTGATGCTGCGTGCCACGCTGTTAGCAATCATCATGCTTGCGCTACAGACGGGCTGCTCGACACCCGCCCCGGTTGGTGCCTCGCTTCCCTTGTCCGAGCGCATCGTCGCCTATGGGGCAGCCGATGTTGTTCAGCACGATGCGCCCGGCAACGGGACACTTCTCAACGGCGAACTCGGGACGCGCCCCTTTGTTCTGGCAATTCCAGCGAACTGGACGCATGAAACCGTGTTGTTCGGGCAGGGGTATTCCACGCCCGGCTCGGTCCCAGGCGTCCCGAGCGATCCGCTGGCAAAGGATCCGAGCAACGGCGTGTTGCGCTATGCCTACGAGCAAGGCGTGGCAGTCGGCATCATCGCTTTCGACAAGGCGGGCGTTGCGACCGAAAGCGGGGTTGCGAATACGCTGGCGCTCCGCGACCTGGTCAGCAGGTTGGGCGGGAAGCAATTCTACATGGTTGGAGGGTCGATGGGCGGCAACGTCGTGATCGCCATGATCGAACAGCATCCCAAGGCGTTTGCGGGCGCCGTGTCGATGTGCGGCGTCACCGAAGGATGGATCAGTCTGGTGCGCCAGATGATGGAGATGCGGGCCGCGTATAATCTTCTTGCGGAGGAAACCAGCTACGAGTTGCCGGGCGAGAAAGATGTCACCCGGTCAGCTTTGCCGACAGTCCCGCCCGAAGGCGAGGCGCGCGATGGACAGACCTTCCGGAATGCGCAGACCATGCGGATCATCATGCCGGTGGTACGGCTGTTTCAGGCGGCAAAGGCCAATCCCGATGGGCCCGAGGCGCGCATCGCGCGACAGGTCGCCGCGATTGGCGGCTTTGCGGACGATCCTGCCGCGGTCGCGGCGCCGCTCTATTCCGGCGCACTGGGCATGGACGATATTGTCGCGACCATGGGCGGACTTCCTGCGGGAAACATTGGCAAGACCTACGCTCCGCCCGACATGACAGACGACGAGGCCGCCCGGTTCAACCAGCGCATACAGCGGTTTGAGGCCTCGCCTGCGGCAATTGCCTATGCACAGACTTGGCATGAGGCCACTGGCAGATTCTTGATTCCGCTTATCACCGTTCATCAGCGTATCGACTCGCTCGTACCGTATTCCCAGTCGGAGGCATTCGGAGCGCGCGTCGCTAAGGCCGGAAATGACGCACATCTTGTTCAGTACGCTGTGTCTGGAACGAAGATGCCTATTCCCGGAGGGCTTGAAGGTTATGCTCACTGTGGGTTCACGCCCGAACAGAATATCGGAGCGTTCAAAGTGATGCGCACATGGGTGCAAACGGGAGCGCGCCCGGCGCCCGACGCCGTCAAATGAGCGGGAATGTGAAAGACGAGTTGAATCGCCGAGCACTGCTGACGGGCGGGGCCGCTGCTTTGACGGCGGCATGCGCCTCGGGTCCAACCCCGACGTCGCCTCCGTCTCGGGGGCGCTTCCTGTGGGGCGCCGCCACATCAGGTCACCAGATCGAAGGCAACAACATCGCGTCGGATTTCTGGACCCTCGAGCACGTCCGACCGAGTCCCTTTGCGGAACCTTCCGGTGATGCCTGCGACAGCCTGCACAGATGGGACGAAGACATTTCGATTGTTCATCAGTTGGGTCTCAACGCCTATCGCTTCTCGGTCGAATGGTCGCGCATCCAGCCGGAGCAGGGGTGCTGGAGCCAGGCCATGCTGGACCACTACAGCCGCATGGTGGATGTCTGCGTGTCTCGCGGCATTGCGCCGGTGGTGACGCTGAATCATTTCACGGCGCCGGGATGGTTCGCGGCTGCAGGGGGCTGGGCAACCACCAGCGCCGCAGATCTCTTCGCAGCCTTCTCCGAAAAAGTTTCGCGAGCGCTCGCGGATCGCGTGTCGCACATGGTCACCTTCAACGAGCCAAACCTGGCGCTTGGAGGCCGCTGGTCCTCCTCGCCGCCAGGCCCAGCCTACATCAGCGCGATCGAGGCGTGTGTTGCCAGTGCTGCTCGCGCCAACGGTTCAGATCGGTTCGTCGTACTGCTTGCACACCCTGAACCGCGCAAGCTGATCCGCAATGTCGTCGCCGCTCACGTGCAGGCGCGGGCGGCCATCCGCAGCGTGCGCTCCAGCCTGCCTGTTGGCCTGAGCCTCGCTATTCCCGACGACGTCGCCGTCGTTGCAAACAGCGTCATCGAAGCCAAGCGCGCAGACGTCTACGGACCGTTTCTTGACGTCATGCGCGATGATGACTTTGCCGGTCTGCAGACTTACGGACGCGACTATATCGGAACAGAACGCGCCATTCCTCTCCCGCCCAGCGCCGCCCGGCGACCAGATGGGCGGGAATGGTTTCCTGCAGCCGTGGGGAATGCCGCGAGGTATCTCCACAATGCAACGGGCAAGCCAGTTCTGATCACGGAAAACGGCATCGATGCGGCTGATGATGCGGAACGGGCGCGCTTCATTCCAGAGGCCATCGCTTCGGTCGATGCAGCACGGCAGAGCGGGATCCCGATCATCGGCTATCTGCATTGGTCCCTTCTGGACAATTTCGAGTGGCTGTCCGGCTACGGCCCGAAATATGGGCTGGTCGCTGTGGACCGCACAACCTTCCGCCGGACTATCAAGCCGAGCGCGTGGCGCTACGCGGAAATCGTTTCTGCCCGGCTGACGTGATGATAGTCCGTTCTTCGATCTTATCTTGAACTTTGTGGAGGCGCCCGTGAGAACCAGGATCGTGTTGGCAGGTCGGACGCTTGCTGTGGTGCTTGTCTCAACTGCCCTGTTCGGTGCGTGCTCGGGCATGCCGACGACCGATGGTGCGCCTCCGCTCACTGATCTGTCACCGGCTGCAACTGCGGCCCGGGCACAGGCGCTGGGAGCAAGCGATGTCACGGTGCAGCCGGCGACGGACGGCGGCTTTATCCTGGGCGGCAAGCTCGATGGGGACCAGTTCGCGCTGGCGTTCCCAGCGAGCTGGAATCGTGACGGGCTGCTGTTCGCGCACGGCTACAGCACGCCGGGAACGCCCGTTGCCGTCGCCCAAGATCCTGTGGGCAAGGATGTCGGCGGCGGCGCCCTGAAAGAGGCCTATGCCGAGGGCTTCGCGGTCGGGCACAGCGCTTATGACAAGGCGGGCCTCGGCGTTCAAACTGGCGCCGAGAACACGCTGCGCCTTCGCAACTTCCTGACAGATCTCGGGGGCAAGCGCACCTACGTCATGGGCGATTCCATGGGCGGCGGAATTGTCGTGACACTTCTTGAGATGCATCCCGACGCTTTCGCCGGGGGGCTCGCGCGATGCGGCGCCGTCAACAGTTGGGAGACCCTGATCGACCAGCTCATGGACATGCGCGTGGTCTACAACTTCCTCACGGAGGGAACGCCCTATTCGCTCGCCGGTGAGAAAGATGTCCGCAAGAATGCGATCGCGCCCGAGCCACCCGCCAGTGTGAAAGCCGAGGCAGCCCAAGCCTATGTCTTCGGGCAGATGATCAAGACGGCGAGGCCGGCGCTGGACCTCTGGATCACAGCGCAGAAAAACCCCGATGGACGGGAAGCTCACATCATCCGCATCGTGACCGCGATCGGTGGATTCGAGTACGATCCTGCGTCGGTCGCATTCCCTCTTCTGACCGTGGCGCTCGGCGCGGAAGACATGGCGGCGACGGCCGGGGGCTGGCTCTATGACAACACCAGCAGGGTCTATTCGGCGCCGGGGATGACAGATGCGGAAATCGAGGCGCTGAACACGGGCGTGCAGCGCGTCGCGGCGGTTCCGGCCGCGCGGCAATATCTGAGGCAGTGGCATACGGCGACTGGTCAACTGGGTGCGCCGCTGATCACGGTCCACAACAGCATCGATTCACTCGTACCCTATTCGCAGGAGGAGGCCCTTGCGCGTGCCGTGGAAGCGGCGGGCAGGCAGGATCGTCTTCTGCAGTTCACAGTTCCCGCAGTGCGGGCGCCTCTGCCGGTCTATGGGATTGAGGGCTACACGCATTGCGGCTTCAACAAGCCGGAGACGATCGCGGCCTGGAAGTTCCTTCGTCAGTGGGTGGAGACCGGCGCCCGTCCCACCACAACGACCCTGGGCGACGGCGTGCGGTGAGGCGAACGCCCTCCTACAGCAAAAGCCCCAGGTTTTCCTGCACAGTGGATAGTCCGGACGACAAGGCAATCGGCTTGGCGTTGTCATGTCTTTCTTGGTGTTCAGTAGCCAAGGCCGCATAGGCAACGCTTGGCGCGTCGAGGAAGGCGCCCGCATCTACGTTTCGAACGGCCTCAAGCTCAGAAATCGCTAACGCGATCGCCGCACGAGTGTCCGGATAGCGTGACCGGCGCACGCCTGTCGATCGCCTAGCAAAACCTCACCCGGCAAAGTTGACAGTGCCGCTCTGAACTTCGGGTCGAGAGGCGTCAGGGCGAAGATGTTCGGTAAGGTTTCAGCCGTCATCGGCTTGCGTCTCCGGGTCCAGGCGCTCAAGAAATCCCACCGCAGCGCTGAGAAAGGCGTCGTTGCGATCGCCCGCCACCATGTGCGACGCGCCGGCGACGTCGGTGAACTTTGCGTTGGGAAGCTGTGCGACGAAGGTCTCCGCCGCCTCCCGAGAAACCAACTCGCTCAGCCGGCCCCTGATGAGATGCACCGGAAGCGTCAACCCGGGCAATCGGGTATGGAACGCGTCGGCATCCCGCAAGGATCGGCCACGATGGACGCCGGAGACAAAGCCGGGATCCCAATGCCAGCGGAGCCGACCATCATCGCCCTGCCGCAGATTCTTGGCCAGTCCAGAGTGATCGGCTGGCCGCGGCCGGTGAGGTAGATAGGCCGCAATGACCTCGGCGGCCTCCTCAAGGCTGCCAAATCCTTGCGCGACATGGGCGCTCATGAACTCCATGACCTTGGCGGCGCCGTCCGGGTCCATGCTCGGAACGATGTCAACAAGCGTGATCGAGCTGAAACTCCCGGGCGCGATCTCGGCCTCCGCGTACAGCCCGGCGAGCCCGCCGAGAGACGCGCCAATCAAAGCCGGACGGCCACCCATCGCGCGCGATACCTCCGCTAGATCTTCCGCGAACCGCTGAATTCCATAGTCTCCCGTCGGCGACCAGCCGCTGTCGCCATGGCCACGGAGATCGAGCGTGACCACTTCCCAGCCTCGATCCGCAAGCGCCGCCGCCGTTTTGGTCCAGGCATGCCGGGTCTGGCCGCCGCCGTGCGCCATGAGTACGGAGCCGCGCCTCGGCTGACCATACCGGTCTGCGGCGAGGTCGAGCCCGTCGGTGGTTCTGAAGACAGCTCGGCTCGATGCATTCATAGGTGATTCTCACGTTTTTCGCCCGACCCGACAGCTTCGCCTGTCGCAAGCCGCGCGTGCAGCCTGTGATCGACAAGCGGGCCAGATCCCGCTTTGCGTCCTGAGACTAACCAGCGTAGCATGAACGTGACACTAGAAAACACGTATGTGTCAGAGGATGCATGGTTGAGGTTGTCAATTTTGAACGGCGCGGACACGTGGCGATTATTACGCTGAATCGTCCCGAGGCGCTCAACGCCATCTCTCCTGAGATGCTCGTTCGTCTGGCCGAGGCTTGGACCCATGTGCGAGAAGATCGGGAGGTCCGCGTGGCCGTGGTGACCGGCGCCGGCGACAAGGCGTTCTGCTCAGGGGCCGACCTGGGAAGGTTCATCCCGCTGATGAGCGGCGCCCGCCCGCCGGAAGACGAGTGGGATCGGCGTGTCTTGGCTGACCGAGAAATGCTCGGCACCGGGCTTCTGCGGACGTTCGATGTGGTCAAGCCGGTGATCGCGGCGATCAACGGCCATGCGATCGCGGGCGGCATGGAGTTGGCCCAAGGCACGGACCTTCGTATCGCGTCCGACACCGCCAAACTCGGCGTGCAGGAGGTCAAATGGGCGATTTTCCCCGGGGGCGGCTCGACGGTGCGGCTCCCACGCCAGGTTCCGTATGCTCGCGCCATGGAGTTGTTGCTGACCGGCGACTTGATCACCGCCGCCGAGGCGCTTCAGTTAGGCTTCCTCAATCGCGTTGTGCCGCAGGGCGAAGTCCTGCCCGCCGCGCTGGAATTGGCTGAGCGCGTCGCGGCGAATGGCCCGATCGCCGTGCAGGCGATCCGCCGGTCCGCTCGAGCTTGTCTGGGGCGCCCGGAAGCCGACGCGATGCGGATCGAGTCCGAAATGGCGGCCCCTGTCTTTCGAACCGAGGATGCCCGGGAGGGTCCGCTCGCCTTCATGCAGAAACGCAAGCCAGTCTTCCAAGGCCGGTGATCCTACCTCGACGACTCCAATCGAACCCTTAGGAACAGGAATGCTCAATGGCGCTGCACAGCCGCATCTGCGAAATCTTCGGCATCCAATATCCGATCGTGCTCGCCGGAATGGGGGGGGCAAGCGTTCCGCGCTTGGCTGCCGCAGTCTCCAACGCCGGTGGCCTCGGCATATTGGGCGCCGCCGCTTGCTCGCCGCAAGAGCTCCGTGAATGGATACGCGAGGTGCGTAGCCTGACCGACAAGCCGTTCGGCGTTGATACTCTGCTGCCCGCCTCCGTGCGGCGCGAGGTGGTCGATGCGGCGATGCCTACAGGTGGAGACGGGAAGCCGTCGCCGATGGAACTCATTGCGGACTACCAGAACTTCGCGGCCGATTTCATGCGCAAGGAAGGTCTTCAAAAGGTCGCCCGCTCCCGCGACGCCAACAATGCCGAGCCCCGGGGTGGCCCGGCGTTCTTTTCAAAGGAGTTCTTTGAGGCGCAGATGGAGGTCGTGGTCGAGGAAAAGGTGCCGGTCTACGCCGCAGGCCTGGGAAACCCCGGTCCCTGGATGGAGCGACTGCGGGAGAACCGCACGAAGATCATGGCCGTCATAGGGTCGGTGAAACATGCGCTGCAGGTCGCGGCTTCCGGCATCGACGTGGTGGTCGCCCAGGGACATGACGGGGGCGGACATAATTCGCCGATCGGCACCATGGCCCTCATCCCCCAGGTTGTCGACGCCATGGCGGGGCGTATTCCTGTGCTCGGGGCCGGCGGGATCACGGACGGCCGCGGCGTGGCGGCCGCCATGATGCTTGGGGCCGAGGGCGCCTGGGTGGGCACCGCGTTCCTGGCGACAGAGGAGGCCGGCATTCAGCAATTCCAAAAGGAGGTTCTGGT
>JAUYSA010000389.1 GCA_030696545.1 Hyphomonadaceae bacterium | reverse complement strand
CGCGGCAGCGACTGGCAGAATTCGCATCAGCAAAAACCTCAATGGACGCGGCGTCTCTCGTGCGTGGACCCTATCAGCGCGAACCGGAGGCTCAAGCACGAAGGCTGCGGCGGTGGGCCGCCGACAGGCCGTGAATTCCGATCATTTCATTGATTTCAGGTGGAACACGAAGGCGCGGAACTCGTTACAGCTCCAACGTTGACCATGTGCGCTGAACTTTCAGCCTCACCCGGTCGCCGTGTCCAAGTATCCCCCGCACTGGGCCCGGGCAAATTGTCCGGGCCTTTTTGTGCCCCGGGCCAGCCGCCTACCAGGCGGCTCCCCCTTCCTTCTTGAGATACATCGACCGCTTCGGGCGGGCCATCACACGCTGCATCATCGGGATGAAGGCGTCCAGCGGCATGGACTCATAGGCCCCGTCGAAAGCCGGCTGGTCATAGAGGTGGCAGAACTGGGCGGTGTATTCGAAGGCAGGATGGCCGCGGAACTGGTCGCGCGCGTATCGGTCGAGGCCGATGTGATGCCAGAAGTAATAGCCCTGGAAGATGCCGTGGTTCTCAACCATCCAGAGGTTCTGGTCCGACACGAACGGCTTCAGGATCGCTGCCGCGATATCCGGGTGATTGAACACGCCAAGCGTATCGCCAATGTCGTGCAGCAGGGCGCAGACAACATACTCCTCATCCATCCCCGCCTTGTGTGCGCGCGTCGCCGTCTGCAACGAGTGATCAAGCCGGTCGATCGGGAAGCCGCCGCAATCGCCTTTCAGCAGGTTGAGGTGCGTGACAATGCGATCGACATGCCCTTTCGAGAACACCGAGTTGGCGGCGATGATCTTCTGCCAGTCTTCCTCGGTCGCGTTGGTGAACGCGGTGAACGTCGCACGGCCCATCGGCTCTTCATGCGAAGCGTCGTGCGGCTTGGGCGGGGTTTTCAGATCGTCGGCCATGGCTATTTCGCCTTCGCTTTCGGCGGTTTGATTGTCGTTACTTTATAGACTTTTCCGGCCTTGTCATAGGTCGTCCATTCGCCGGTCTGGACGCCCCTATCGAAATGACCCGAGCGCATGATGACGCCGTCCTTGCGGAAGAACTCCCAATAGCCATGCATCTCGCCATCGAGCGTCTGGCCTTTGTTCCAGATCGTTCCGTCCTTGTGGTAGCCGACGGAGGGCTTCGTCTTCGGCATTCAGATGACTATCCACTAACGCTTTGCAGGACCAACGTGAGTAAGGACTGAAGTCATGGCAAGGCCGAGAAAGCCGCCGAACCCATACTGCAGATAGTCACGAGTACGTTGGAACTCACCCTCGACATCGTTGCCCCAGTCATAGGGAATCCACCAGATCAACAGATGGGTGATCTGAACACCAATCAGTATAAATCCTAACAACAGTATGCCTGCTTCCAGCCGCTGCGACAGCTTGATTGGCTCGACGTTACGCCCGTTGCGAAACAATCGCGGAGGCAAATAGTCTTCTTTCGTAGTTGCCCAATGAACGTGAAACAGCGTCCACAGCACACACAACGAGCCAATCGCTCGCAGGGCAATCTCACCTATTTCCACAGCCACCCCCAACCAACGCCTTAGCTCGGCGTCACCCCGCCAAAATCATCTGCGCCATGATGTTGCGCTGGATCTCATTCGAGCCCGCGTAGATCGACGTCTTGCGGTTGTTGAAATAGGAGCCCGCCGACGTGATCAGGTGTTCCGGCGCCGGCAGCGGTTCGTTCGAGCGGCCTTCGAGATGGGCGTAGGTGTCCTGCACGAAGGGCTCGGCATAGACGCCAGCGGCTTCGAGCACGATCTCCGTTACCATCTGGCCGATCTCGCTCCCACGCGTTTTCATCAGCGACGACATGGCGCCGACCGACTGGCCGGACGACAGCTTGTCGAAGATGCGGCGTTCGGTTGCGTCCAGAGCCTCGATCTGGATTTCGAGTTCAGCGAGCTTGCGGGCGAAATCCGGATCCTCGAGCAGCGGACGGCCACCTGCGGTTTCCATCTGCGCGATCCGCCGAGCTTTCTGCAACGCATTGAGATTGCCCGGCGCGTAGGCTGAGCCGCGCTCGAACGTCAGCAGGTATTTGGCGCAGGTCCAGCCTTCGCCTTCCGCGCCGATGCGGTTCTCGACGGGGACTTTCACATTGTCGAAGAAGACCGAGTTGATCTCCTGATCGCCAACGGGCGTATCGTCCAGCGTGTTGATCGGCGTGATCGTGATGCCGGGCGACTTCATGTCGACGAGGATGAAGGAGATGCCGTTCTGCTTCTTGTCTTCCTTCGACGTACGAACGAGGCAGAAAATCCAGTCGGCCCACTGGGCGTAAGTCGTCCACGTCTTGGAGCCGTTGAGAATGTAGTAGTCTCCTTCGCGCTTGCCGCTCATCGACAGGCTGGCAAGGTCGGAGCCTGAGCCCGGCTCGGAATATCCCTGGCACCACCACACATCCGAGTTGCGGATAGGCGGCAGGAATTTCTTCTTCTGCTCGTCCGTGCCGAACTTCATGATGACGGGCGAGCACATGCGAACGCCCATCGAGGAGTTGCGCGGGCAACCGGCGAGCGACATCTCCATCTCGAAAATGTATTTCTGCGTCTGGTTCCAGCCGGGGCCGCCATGCTCGACCGGCCAGTTGGTGACGAGCCAGCCCTTGTCGGCCAGCTTCTTCAGCCAGGCCTTCTGGTGCTTCTCATCCAGCGAACCATTCTTGGTGAGCGACATGCGCTTCTTCAGATCATCCGTGTAGTTCTCGGCGATCCAGGCGCGAACTTCGTCGCGGAACTTCAGTTCCTCGGTGGTGAATTCGAGATCCATGGCTACTGCACCTTGTCCATGCGTGTGACCTTCGGCGGAGCGGCGAGGAACGGGCCCATCGCCTTGCCCAGACGCTTGAAATGCTCGAAGCCGCGATGGGCATCGACGGCCGCCTGATCGGCATACTGTTCCATGAAGATGTAGGTGGTCGGCGCGTCCTTCACCTTGAACAGCTTGTAGTACAGCACGCCCGGCTCGTTGGCCGCGACGGCAGCTTCCAGTTCCTTGGCCACCGCCTCGAACTCGGCCTGCTTGCCGTCGATGATGGTCAGCTCCGCGACCGCTCCGAACATGAAACTTCCTCCGTCGTTTTTGCCAGAATAGGCGTTACAGCGCCCTTGTCATCTGCCAGCTTGCCGCTGATTGCGATCAGACCACGGAGAAGCAGGGTGTCGGATAACCTGGCGGAACAACGGATCGAGACGGTAAAGCGCCATATGGCGCTGGAGATCACCCATGAATGGGACGCCGTGATCGCGACCTTCGATCATCCCCGCTACGAGATGTACGGCACGGGACAAGTGTTCGATGGCGAAGCCGCCGTTCGGGCCTATTTCGCAGCGTCGCGAACGCCCTTCCCCGATCAGGGGAATGAGATCATCTCGATCGCCCACGGCGGCGATACCGTGCTGGTCGAGTTCTGGCTGACAGGCACGCATTCGGGACCGCTGAAGATAGGCGACAAGCTGATCACGCCGACCGGCCGATCCTTCAGGGTGCGCATGGCCGCGACCTTCGAGTTCAAGCCGAACTCCGACCGCATCCTCTGCGAGCGTCCATACTTCGATCAGATGGCCGTTCTGAAAGCGCTTGGAATCGTCTGAGGGCTATTCGCCCTCTTCCGCATAGTTCGCGAGGCCGAGCTTCTCGTTCTTGCGGGCGCCGGCGAGGATACCTGGCAGAGCGTAGTTGCCTTCGTGGCAGGCGTACTCATACGCGGGCTGCTTCGACTGGTTGAAGATCATCTCCGCTTTCCAGACCTGGCTGAACAGCTTCGGATCATCGACCGAGAATTGATACAGGATCTGCGTATCGCCAATGCGCGAGAAGCGCTCGACCACCTTCGCATCCGGCGACAGGAGATAGCTGTTCTGGAAGAAGGTGCGCAGGCTTTCGCCCGGGTTGAAGTTGGTCGTCTCGACAACCAGCGTATCGCCTTCCCAGCGCCCTTTGGAATTGCCGAGCCATTGCGGGTTCTTCTGGTCCGCCGCCTTGAGCGGGATGATGCGCGCGTCGTGGTTCATCTCGACAACGACGACGACGTGCTCCGGCGTTTGCAGGAATTGATACGTGTTGTTGTACATCACGTTGATCATCGGCGGCCCGCCGGTGGAGCCGAAGCCGACGAGGCAACGCTCGGCCATCGGGCGCGTCTCGGGACCGTCGAACGTGTTGCGGACGAAGTGCAGGCTTTCGTCAAATTTCTTCTTGCCGTCCGCCGTGTAGGGAATGCGGCCCGAGGGCGGATCGACGATCCATGAGGAGCGGATCTCGCCATTGATCTTCGCGAACTGCGTTCCGGCGTCGACGTAGAAATTATTGTAGCCGCCAACATCCTGCCCGGCTTTCGGCGCGCCGGAATTCGGATCGGTGGGCAGCGAGGCGCGGGCATCGGCGGCCGCGCGGCCAGCTTCGATGCGCTGGGCGTCGGCCTCCGGGATGACGAGCGACTTGAACTGGCCCGAGCGCTCGAGCGAGGTCAGCGACACATTGGTCCAGAAGCCGTTGAAGTCGGGCTTTCCATCCGGCGTGCGGGGCGGCTGATACGTCGCCTGCGAGAACGCCGCGGGGGCGATCGCGATTGCCAATGCAACAAGCCCTGCGAAACGCAGCTTCATGATAGGTCCTCCGAGTTACATGGCTGCGGTTTGCCCACAGCTTCTATTGTGCAGGCACGTTACTCCCGTTTGCGAAAGCCGCAAAGCCGGGCGGGATCACTCCCCCTTGAACACCGGCTCGCGCTTTTCGAGGATCGCGGCGACGCCTTCCTCGTGGTCCTTGGTGTGGTGCATCAGGCCCTGTGCGGCGGCGGACATTTCCATGATCGTGTCGTAGTTCGCCTGCGTGCCATTACGCAGAAGCTGTTTCGCGATGCGAAGCGCCTGCGGCGGCTGTTTCGCGATCGAAGTCGCGAGGGCCATCGCCTCTTCCATCAGCTTGTCGCCGGGGACGACTTTCGAGACGAGCCCCCATTCCAGCGCGGTCTTCGCGTCGATCAGGTTGCCGGTGAACAGGAGTTCGCAGGCGCGGCTCATGCCGATGACGCGCGGCAGCAGCCAGGCGCCGCCATCGCCGGGGATAAGGCCGACCTTCAGGAAGGTGACGCCATAGCGCGCGTTGTCGGACGAGATGCGGATATCGGCCATGCAGGCGACATCGCAGCCAAGGCCCACCGCCGCGCCGTTGACGGCCGCGATCAGCGGGATTTCGAGATTGTAGAGGGCGCGCACGATCATGTGGACGCCGTTCTTGTAGTTGTCGCGAACCTCGGCCGGGTTGCCGGCGAAGGAGCCGACGCGGTCGCGCATCGCCTTGACGTTGCCGCCGGCGGAAAAGCCCTTGCCGGCGCCGGTGAGGATGGCGCAGCGGATGGACTTGTCGATGTTGATCTGGTGGCAGGCATCGCGCACGGCCTCGCCATCGCCCGGTTCGCCGAGGGCGTTCATTGCGTCCGGACGGTTCAGCGTCAGGATCGCGATTTGGCCTCTTTTTTCGAGCGTGATCATGGTGGTCCTCGCGAGCCGTTATGGAACTGGAGTTCAGCGATTAGCGGACGCAGGGGCCGCTGTCATCCCGGGGCAGGATGCCTTTTGCCAGCAGGCGTGAGTGCGTTCCCGCTGGTGGGGATTTGGATGGGCGTGATTGGCCCAAACAGAAAAGGCCCGCCGTTTCCAGCGGGCCTTATGTTCGAAGCGCGTTCCGGATCAGCTGTTGCTGAGTTCCGTGTAGCGGCGGAGGTGCCAGTCGGTGTTGCCGAACTGGCTTTCGATCATCGTCACACGCTTGAAGAAGTGGCCGACATTGAGTTCGTCGGTCATGCCCATGCCGCCGTGAATCTGCACAGCGT
The DNA here is from genome assembly GCA_030696545.1 of Hyphomonadaceae bacterium. Lineage (GTDB taxonomy): Bacteria > Pseudomonadota > Alphaproteobacteria > Caulobacterales > Hyphomonadaceae > UBA7672. The sequence goes on along the minus strand of JAUYSA010000389.1, from coordinate 209 downwards.
CCTGGCTGATCAGGCGGCCGGACTTGCCGATCTGGACCTTGGCGCCGGAGGCCGCGAGCTTGCGGGCCTTGTCGGTTTCGTCGAGCTTCAGCGTGACCATGTAGGTCATCGAGATGGCCTGCTCGGCCGCCATGAACATGTCGACCATGCGGTGTTGCAGCACCTGGAAGTTGGCGATGGGCTGGCCGAACTGCTTGCGCTGCTTGGCG
>JAUYSA010000383.1 GCA_030696545.1 Hyphomonadaceae bacterium | reverse complement strand
CGGCATGTGATGCGGTTGCCGGTCCAGTTGTGAAAATATTCGTGCGCGACGATGCTCTCGATAGCCTCGAAGTCTGAGTCTGTAGCCGTCTTGCCGTCCGCCAGCACGTAGGCGGAGTTGAAGATGTTGAGACCCTTGTTCTCCATCGCACCGAAATTGAAGTCGCGTACGGCGACGATCTGGAAAACATCGAGATCGTATTCGCGACCGAACACATCCTCATCCCACGACATCGCGGCCTTGAGCGAGCGCATGGCATATTCGGCGCGGGGAGCGTCACCCTCCTCGACGAAGATGGAGAGCTTGACCGGCTTGCCAGAGAAAGTCGTGAAGTTGTCTTCGAGAACGTCGAACTCTCCGCCGACCAGCGCGAACAGATAGGAAGGTTTCGGATGCGGGTCGGTCCACTCGGCGAAATGCCGGCCGCTGTCGAGGTCGCCGCTGCCGGTTGGGTTGCCGTTAGAAAGCAAGTACGGGCACTTTGCCTTGTCCGCCTCGATGCGCACGAAGAAGGGGGCGAGCACGTCGGGACGATCAGGGTAGTACGTGATGCGGCGGAAGCCTTCTGCCTCGCACTGGGTGCAAAAGCGGTTGCTTGAAATGTAGAGGCCTGACAGCTCCGTGTTTGCTTCCGGCGAGATGTCGGTTTCGATTTCAAGCGTAAAAACATCACCGGGCTTGAAGATGACAAGGCCGTCAGGCTCGATCGCATACTCCTGATCGGTCAAGGGCTGTCCGTTGATGCGGATCGCCTTGAGCGTCAGCTTTTCGCCATCGAGGCGGAGGGAGGCGTCGGCGTCCCCCGTGCGGCGGATCGACAGCTCAGAAACGACATGCGTGTCGGTCGGCTCCAACCGGAAAAACAACCGCACCTGCTCGATACGAAAAGGGAAGGGGCGGTATTCTGAAAGCCTGACGGGAGGCGGCGTTTCGGTTCGCATGACAAGCGCCCTCGGTCGGCCACGCCGCTGTAAACGCTGCGGCGAGGCAATGCCTACAGGGTTTGTCGCCAAGATAAAGGGCGTCAGACGGGTTATTCAACAAAAGCCGGATGATAGAGTCAGGCCGGGCTTGATCGAGGTTATTCAGCCGCCTGCGGCATGCTCGCGCCATCGCCGGGGGTCTCATAGATCCGGCGAAGCAGGAGGGTCGCCTTTTTGGCGAGTTCCAGCAGTTCCGCCGGCGTGTCATCTGAATGGTTGTGGCCGAACTGGGCGAGGGATTTCGAGATGCGCATCAGATGCGGTGACGCCTCGATGATGCGAGCCTGGAATTCGATACGCTGCGGGTCGCGGTCGTACTCCGCGCTTGGGACGCGCCAGCCACCCCAGTTCTTCTCGTCTGTGGTGACGACGGGGTAGGTGCCGGGTTGCGGATGGTTTGGGACTTCGACCGAGTCCTTCCAGCGGTTACGCGCACGGGTGATCCGCCAGTTGTCAAAGTCGGCAAGATCATCGATTGGGGCGCCGGCCTTGTCGGCCATCAGTTCGCTGGCGGAGAATTCGCGTCCAAGGCCTACGTCGTAGTGGATCTTCAGCGGTTCTTCTAGACCCTTCACCCACTGCGGAAGGACGGCTTCCACGACGGCCCAGGTGCCGACAGGTTTTACGAACACCTTCTGGTTCTTGTGAAATGCGGCTTTGGCCATGGGACGACGTCCTCCGGATACCCGGCAAGGACTAGCACTTACAGGTTAGGCCCACATGAATCGCGACGCAAAATCGGGCAGGGGATGCCTGCCCGATCTGCTAACGAGAGATTACCTGCAGCCCTCATCGAACGGGAAGAGCTGGCTGTCCGGCACGCGCCACGTCACTTCTTCCATCGTGCCGGTACGCTGACCTTTCGCGTCCTTTGCGTAGTATTGGTACTTCATCGACGAATAGCTGATCTCGATGCTTTCGGTTGGTGCGTTGCCGTTGTTAAAGTCGGGGGCAACGTTGAAGCTGCGGACTTCGGCGCCTTCGAGAATCCACCTCGACTCAACCGCCTGGCCGCCGGCGCGGACGGGTGAGGTGAATGTAATCTCGATGTGACCCAGAGGCTGGCCTTCAACGGCGGCCATCATCAGTTTTGGGGACGAACGGTCTGGCAGTTTGGTAATGTAGATCGGACCAACGCTGGTCGTACGCACCTGATCCGTCAGGCCTTCAGGATCGGGCATTGAGAAGCTTGATACGTTCATACTAGCGCCGCTGACCGAAATCTGGCCCTCGAAGCCGCGCAGCGTTGCCTCGCCCGGCGTTCCCTCGACCTTGAGGAAGACGTCGGCGCTCGCAGCGCCCGCGCCGGCCAGCGCGATGGCCGACAGAATGCTGGTGCGCGCGAAAGTACGGATGTTCATTTGTCCCTCCGGGCCGCGCGCTGTCCGGGGATCGGATGTACGGGCGGCCGACTCGCGGGGTCGTGTTCCCGCTTGAGTGTAGTTGTGAAACCGCCTCGCGGCTGGCGTAGGGCGGCGGCGCTGTTTGATTGTGGCGATGGTGTCCGGATCGTGGCGGGTGGTTAATTTCCGCTGTTTCGCGAATGCTTAAGTCCGGATCGCTAAACTCGTTCGAAGTTTGGGGATCGACGGACAAGCTATGACGCAGAATGGCGCTCTCGGGACAGACGTGACAGCGAAGACGGACGGTCGGCATTTCCCGATCTGGCTTGTCGGCTGGGCGCTGGCGGCGACCATCCTGATTGTCCAATTTGGTGGCGAGGCGCTCCGCCTACAGTTTGCTGACCCTGACAATACAATGTGGCTCGTGAGCGTGCGTGACGTGCTGGCCGGACAAGGCTGGTGGGATAATGTCCAACATCGCCTATCGCCCCCGGACGGCACATCCATGCACTGGGCACGCTGGATTGCGACGGCAGTCGCGGCGCCGATTGCAGCGCTGACGCCTCTCGTCGGGCAGCCTATGGCTGAAGTGATCGTCGCCTTCGCCTGGCCGCTGGCATTGCTGGCGGTCTTCATGAGTCTGATCGTGCGCATATGCGCTGAGTTGGGGGACCAAGACGGGCTGCGTACCGAGGCGTCGATTGCTGGCGCGCTTGTGGCCGCTCTGGCGTTCCCGACGACGGCGAAATTTGCACCGGGCGGGTTTGACCACCACAGCGT
>JAUYSA010000314.1 GCA_030696545.1 Hyphomonadaceae bacterium | reverse complement strand
CGAAGTCCTCGGTCAGGGCAAGGCGAACGAGCTGCTCGATCACGACGTCGGGCAGAGGGGGGATGGGCAGGAGGTCGCTCAAGTCAGGCTCCTTCCGCGATTGCGGAATGCTGGATCAGGGGATGGCCGTCAGGCCCACGGCGAATGAAGGTGCGATGCGGAGGAAGGGCAGTCGGGAAATCGGAACGGTAATGGCCGCCACGGCTCTCTTCGCGAGCAAGGGCTCCAGCCGCGATCAGCCGCGCCGCCACCAGCGCCCGCGCCGCCCCCACATTGGCCGTCGCCGCATCCATCCAGTCCAGCGTCGCCGCAAGGCCCGCCGCCTCGCGCACCACGCCCACCTGCGAATGCATCCGCTTGCGCAGTTCCACCATCGAAAGCTCGTTCATGTCGGGCGGCACAATCGCACTCGCCTCGCCCGGCTGTGTCAGCATCGCATCCTTCAGCCGCCGCGCAGCCCGCTCCGCGAACACCACAGCCTCAAGCAGCGAGTTCGACGCCAGCCTGTTCGCGCCATGCGCTCCGGTCGATGCACTCTCGCCACATGCCGACAGTCCTTCCAGCGACGTGCGCGCCCACAAATCCGTCACCACGCCGCCCATGTGATAGTGCATCGCGGGAGCTACCGGAATCGGCTGCGTGCGCGGATCGACGCTGGCCGATCGGCACGCCTCGAACACGGTCGGGAAATGATCGGGGAAGTGCGCGCCGATCGCCTTGGTGCAATCGAGGAATGCGCCGCGTCCCGCTTCACGCTCGGAATGGATGGCGCGGGCAACCTCATCGCGCGGGGCGAGATCGCCGAGCTTGTGATAGTCCGCCATGAAGGCGCGGCCCTTGGCATCGACCAGATGCGCGCCCTCGCCACGCAGCGCTTCCGTGGCAAGCGGGGCAGGGTCGCGGCCGATATCGATCGCGGTCGGATGAAACTGCACGAATTCCGGGTCCGAGATCAGCGCACCGGCCGTGTACGCCATGGCGACGGCGTCGCCCTGCGAGGATTTCGGATTGGTCGTGATCGCATAAAGCCCGCCCGATCCGCCCGCGCACAGGACTGTTTCCGCCGCGCGCAGCTGGAACACATCGCCGGATTTCTCCTGCGCCAGAACGCCTGCAACGCGGCCATTGCTATCCTGCAGCAGCGCCAGCGCTTTCACGCCCTCGACCACCTCGATGTGCGAGGAAGCAGAGACGGCATAGGTCAGCGCTTCCATGATCGCCTTGCCGGCAAGATCGCCGGACACACGCGCAACCCGCGCGCGCGAGTGCGCAGCCTCGAGGGAAAGGGCCAGTTCGCCATCCGACGTGCGATCAAACGGCACGCCAAGCTCAAGCAGGTCGCGCACGCGGTTCGGCCCGTCCTGAGCGATCAAGCGCGCCACAACCGGATCGACGATCCCCGCGCCGGCCGCAACCGTGTCGAACGCATGAAGCGACGGCTCATCTTCAGGCGACAGCGCAGCTGCAAGCCCGCCCTGCGCCCAGGCAGAAGCCGCAGCCTGACCCAATGGCGCAAGCGCGATGACGGTACATCGCCTCGGCGCCAGCTTCAGCGCAAGGAAAAGGCCAGCCAGCCCTCCGCCGACAATGAGGATATCGCGCGTCGCCGTCACGGGGTCATCATCCGATCAGGTCCAGACGCTTGCGGAATTTCACGGGAGCCTGGCCATACGATTTGAAAATTCCATCCATCTCGTCGCCACGCCAGTTGATCGTCACGTTGAAATGGTCGGCCGCGTAGTTGGCCTTCATCGTCTCCATCATCATCGCCGGGTCGACCCTGGAAATCTTGTCGATGCGGCTCGTGATGATGACTTGCTGGCCAGACTGCGTGGCGATGCAGCTCTGCTCCGTGTGGACAGCCTTCGGCATGCGAAGCTTGCAGGCCCAGACGGCCTCGAACGCACACTTGTAGGATTTATCGCCCGTCTGCGTGATCGTCATGTCGCCAGACAGCGTGCAACCAAAGCCCATCGGCTCTGTCTCGAAGCCCCAGCTTCCTACAGGCACGGGCGCCTGCCTGAGCTGCGCGTGCGCGCTTGGCAGGATTGGCGTTGTTGCAAGGCAGACGAGAACGGCGGCGAGACCGAGGCGCTGAGTATGCTTCATCCCGTCCCCGCCATCGTCATGCTATCCTACCAGCTCCACATCGCGCCAGAAGCGCGCTTTCAGGTTGCGCTGCTCGTCATAGTGCTCGCCATTCATCTCCGCCTTGTTGTTAGAGAGCTGCACGATGAAGTTGTCAGCGAGATACCAGTCTTCTGGGAAGGCGATCGCAGGCCTGCGCTCTTCCACTTTTGCGACCTTCGACTTGATCGCGACCTGCTTGCCGATGCGCTGCGCGGTGCAGGATTGCTGCACGCGGATATAGAGATTGCCGTTCAGCTTTCCGCAGATCTGCTCGGACACGAACAGGCAGGTGTAGGTGTTCTTCACCTTCGTCGCCGTGAACGTCATGCGGCCGTTGATCTGGCAGTCATTGTCCGCGAATTTCGACGTGTCGAACAACCAGTCGCCCGCAATGTCGTCCGCGAACGCCGGCATCGCCGCGGCGAGCACCATCGTGCAGCCGAAGATCGCAGCCAGACGTTTGAGCGGCTTGAAGGTCATATGATCTCGACCGGCTCGAACACGCCGGCTCCGACCTTGAACTTCGGAAACACTTTGGGCTTGGGCAGGGCCAGCATCGCGTCGATCGCCGCCTTGGCGCGAACGCGAACGTCCTCCGGCACTGTCACCTCGTGTTTCATGTTCAGGAGCGCGTCGTAGATGTTCTCCAGCGAGATGCGCTTCATGTGCGGGCACAGGTTGCATGGCTTCACAAACTCCACGCCGGGATTGTCCGCGGCGACGTTATCGCTCATCGAACACTCGGTCAGGAGGACGACCTTCCGGGCGCCTGATTCCTTCACGTGTGCCGACAGGGCAGATGTTGAGCCCGCAAAGTCGGCTTCTTCAAGGACATCTGGAGGACATTCCGGGTGCGCCAGCACAATGGTTCCCGGGTGCGCGTCACGGATTTGCCGCACATCCTCGCCGGTAAACTTCTCGTGGACCTCGCAATGACCCTTCCACGCGATGATCTTGATATCCGTGTTGGCGGCCACGTTCCGGGCCAGAAACTCGTCCGGAACCATGACGACCTGATCGACGTCCCAGACCCGGGCGACATGTTCCACTACCTGCGTCGCGTTCGACGACGTGCAGGTAATGTCGCATTCGGCTTTCACGTCCGCCGTCGTGTTCACGTAAGTGACGATCGGCAGGCCGGGGTATTTCTTGCGGATCAGGCGCACGTCCTCGCCTGTGATCGAGGATGCCAACGAGCAACCCGCACGCATGTCAGGGATAAGCACCGTCTTGTCTGGGCTCAGGATTTTCGAGGTTTCGGCCATGAAGTGGACACCCGCCTGGACGATCACCTTGGCGCTTGTGGTCGCCGCTTCGCGGGCAAGCTGCAGCGAATCCCCACGGAAATCGCCCACCAGCGCGAACACGTCGGGGGTCATGTAGTTGTGCGCGAGGATCACGGCGTCGCGCTGTTTCTTGAGCTTGTTGATATGGAACACCAGCGGCGCGATGGCGGGCCACTCCATCGGCGTCACGAAGTCCTTGATCAGCGGATAAAGCGGATCCGTAGCGGCCTTCACCTCGGCATCGTATGCAAGCCCACGCGCTTCCGAAGCCGACGGGCGGCGGCGGGCGACGGGCACATCACAGCCAGGGCCAAATTCGATAACGCGGGCCATTCTCGGTCCCTCCAGCTCAGGCAGGGCGGGGAACGCCCTTTTGCTCAGTGTGAGCATAAGGTGGGCCCGAAAAAATGCCTTTCAATGGAAAGGCGGTCTCCGGTTCGATAGCCCCACTTAAGCTCAACTTGAGCATAACTAGGTTCTCATAAAACCGTCATTTCGTCGAGAGGAATAATCTGCCGGTCAAAGCTAGCCGCGAGGCGTCTGCACGCCTGAAACATGCCCCTCACGCAGCGCCTCGCGGCGAAAGCGGAAGAGTTCGGCGGGACGTCCGCCAGTCGCCTGGGTGAAGCTTCCCAGCCCGACGACAAGTTCCGACCGATCCAGCGACCGCCGGAAATTCTGCTTGTGCAGCGGCTGGCCCAGCAGCGCTTCGACCACCTTCTGCAGGTCGAGCAGGGTGAACTTGTCGGGCATCAGTTCAAACACGACCGGACGGTATTTGATCTTGCCGCGCAGCCGCCCGATGGCTGTCGCGAGGATTCGGCGGTGATCGGAAATCATCGGCTCGCCCAGCGCTTCAGCCGGCGCTTTCAGGCTCTTGCGCCCGCCATCGCGCGCAGCCTCCGGCGCAAGGCCAGCTTCATAGAGAAGCTCATACCGCTCCAGCGTCCGCTCCTCGATCCAGGGCTGGTTGTCGAGACCGAAGGCGATGTGGATGCGCGATGTTCGCGCGGTCGCGTTCTTGCCTCCTGCATCAGCCCAGTTGAGCAGGGCGGGCGCGATCGCATGATTGATTATATCCGGCCGCCCCTTGCGATGGTCTTCCCACGGGAAATACCGATGCCAGTCGCGCCACACAGCGTCGAACGCCGAGATGTCCGTGCGCTCCGGCGTGAGCCCCAGATAGCCCACGGAGATAAGCCTCGCGTCCGTCGGCGCATCATCGAGTTCGGCCAGCGGCAGCTCGCGGCCAAGGTCTCCGAAAGTGTACAGCTGTTCGACATAGCCAGGTTCAAAGCCGGTCTGCGCGCGCACCCAGTCGCGCAGGCCCAGCTCAAAGGTCCGGTGGCCTGCAGGATCAAAGCGTCCATGCGGCAGGCCGGTTGCGCCATCGGCGTGACGTGTCGCCAGCGCGTAGGGCGCATTCGCGTCCGCAGCCACGATCACGGCAGACAGGCCAACGGCGATCGGCGTCGTCATGCAGGGCCGCCATAGGATGACGGAATGGAGAACGCCCGCGCCTCATCGGAGACCGCGCCGCGTCCGATCGCCTCGACAGCTTTCGACATGCGCCCGCCACGTCCGAGCAGGGCATCGGCATGGGCGATCAGCCGGACGTTCGGCGAAGCGGTAGGGGAGGCGTTGCGGATCGCCCACGCGATCTCTTCTTCATCCGTGGACGGGTTGTGGACGCAGGCCGTGATGAATGCGCTGGCGGTCGAGCGCGAAATCCCGGCCCAGCAATGGATCAGCATCGGTGCGGCCTTGTCCCAAGCCTCCACGAAGCGGATCACGCGCTCCGCATCGGTCTGGGCCGGCGCCTGCCAATCGCCGATATCGGCGGCGATGTCGTGAATGGCCACCTGCAGATGCAGGTCATTTCCCAGCCCGGCGAAGGTTGGAAAGGAATCGTAAGGACTCAGCAGGCTAACCACCCGCGACGGCTTTAGCTTTTGGGCCATCTCGGGGGCGGCTTCGAGGGAGCAGATCCAGATCGTCATGACGCCAGACTAGCCTTTTCCCCGGTCCGCATCGACCTCTGCGATCAGCGTCTCGAAACGCCGCAGGAAAAGTGCCTGGGCATCTATCGGCGACATGGGGGTCATGTCGGGAGCAGGGCCGGGCGGCGGAGCGCCAAAGAACTGCAGAGCCTCGTCGATATCAAAGCCTGCCAGCCGGGTGGCCTCGTAAAAGGCAGAGAACTGGTCAGCCTGTTTCACCCGCGCCTTCGTCTCGTCGCTCATATGCGGTGTCAGGCCGAAGCGGAGCCTGATGGCGGCTTCGAGCCGGCCCTCGAACTGGCGGTAATCAACGCCCAGCGCTGTCTTGAACGGCGAGATCATGTCGCCGATCACATACTCGGGTGCATCATGCAGCAGCGCGCCGAGGAGATCGGCCGCCGATGTGGCCGGCCAGAGCTGGCCAACAACGGCTTCAACAAGAACCGAATGCTGCGCCACGGAAAAGGCGTGCTCGCCTTTGGTCTGGCCATTCCACCGCGCCACGCGGGCGAGGCCATGCGCGATATCCTCGATCTCGATGTCGAGCGGGGAGGGGTCGAGCAGGTCGAGCCTGCGGCCAGAAAGCATGCGCTGCCACGCGCGCGGTGAGCCCGGCGCCTGCGGTGACTTGCGGTTGTTCGATCCGCTCTTTCCCATAAGCCAGCACCTGCCATCGAATTTGTTTCACCTGCAAGCGGAACCGCAGAGTCGGGATCACGTTCGTTATGTGCAGAACGCTCCCGCCATGTGCGGATGTCGCGGCCAAATGGCCCACACGAAGCTAGCAAAAATTTCGCGTCGTTACCTCTGTGAAAGTTTTGCGAGAGGCTTCGTTAATTCGCATGCGTTATGTTGATCACAAGTCGCGGGAGAACAGCGAGACATGTGGGAGTGGATGGTGGAAGCGGCGCAAAATCCTGCGCTGCATTGGGCGGTGATCGCCGCTGTGTTGCTGATCTACCTGACCAAGGTGCTTAGCTCATCCGAGGGTCCCCTGATGGGGGATATGTATCAAGACGAACTGGACACCTGAACGCACCGGCGGGAGAGGCTTTCGCCTTTCCTCCCGCGAGCACGTGTCCAGAAATAGACGCCGGCAAAGGCGCGGGTGATGAACGGGAGGGCGGCCTGCAAGGGTCGCCCTTCTGATTCCGGCCAAAGCGGCGCCGGCTTGGAGAATCCGGGTTGCGGGTCTAGACAGCGCGAGACTTTCTGGAGCTGTCCAATGCCTCCCACATTCGATCTGATACTCAAGGGTGGAAACGTAGCAACGCCGGGCGGCATAGCCGTCATGGATGTTGCGGTGACGGGTGGGCGCATAGCCGGCATAGGCTCGTTCGACGCTTCGCAAGCCGGTGAAGTCTTCGAGGCGCACGGCCTGCACGTGTTGCCAGGTGTGATCGACAGCCAGGTCCACTTCCGCGAGCCCGGTCTCGAATGGAAGGAAGACCTAGAGAGCGGCTCACGCTCGGCAGCTCTGGGCGGCGTGACCACCGTGTTCGAGATGCCGAACACCGACCCGTCCACCATCACGCCTGAGATGATGGAAGACAAGCTCGCGCGCGCCAAAGGCCGTATGCACACCGATCACGCATTCTATGCTGGCGCGACGCACGACAACACAGACCTGCTGCCAATCATGGAGCGGATGCCGGGCGTGTGCGGCGTGAAGGTATTCATGGGCGCCTCCACCGGCCAACTGCTGGTCGAGGATGATGAGGGTGTTGAGCGCGTGCTCAACGCGATCTCGCGCCGCGCCGCCTTCCACTCCGAAGACGAATATCGCCTCGCCGA
>JAUYSA010000199.1 GCA_030696545.1 Hyphomonadaceae bacterium | reverse complement strand
CTCGATCCGGTTGCGCATCGAGCGCGCGGTGAGCTGGAGAACAACTTCGGTGTCCATCGTCGACTGGAAGATCGCGCCATTCTGGACGAGCTCGCGGTGGATGGCGCGGGCGTTGGTCAGGTTGCCGTTGTGGGCGACGGCGAGGCCGCCATGGGCAAGGTCGGCATAGATCGGCTGGATGTTACGATGAACGACGCGTCCGGAAGTAGAATAACGGTTGTGTCCGATGGCCATCCGGCCGGGAAGGCGGGCGATCGCCCCGCTGTCGTGCGCGAAGTTGTCGCCGACCAGGCCCATATGGCGCTCCGACCGGAACGTCCCGCCCTTGCCGTCGAACGTCACGATCCCGCAGGCTTCCTGTCCGCGATGCTGCAGGGCGTGAAGGCCAAGGGCAGTCAGGACAGCGGCGTCATCCCGTCCGTAAACCCCGAATACCCCGCACTTGTGGCGCATCCCGTCTTTGGAGCCGGGATCGAAATCATCATCGTCCAGTCCCGGCTCGTTGAAGACATCAGGACTGGCCAAAGCTTGCCTCCGGGCAAATGCTTACTGACTGCTCGTCGCCGCCGTCGCGGCTTGCGCCCCGCCGGTGAACAATTCCACTACGGTGGTCAAGGCGCCGCCAACACCGCCGGCTGCGGCGTCCAGATATGGGTATGTATAGCTCTTCGCAACCCAGTCCGGCTCTCCGCCTGCGGGGAGGACCTGATGCATGAGCAGAACAAAGAGAATTGCGGCCAATATGCCGCGGGCAAGACCGAATCCGGCGCCTGCAATCCGGTCCAGCGCACCAATTTCCGGCGAGGAATGGATCAGCTTGGAAAGCCGCCCGCCGAGGAATGCCGCCAGAAGGTAAGCGACCAGAAAGCCCACCACGACCAGGATCGCCGCCGGAACGACAGACGGTTCATTGGGGGAAATGATCGCCTTGAGAGGCGGCTCGAAGAATTTCAGGCACATCCATGCCGCAAGCCCCCCGATCACGAACGAGATGACCGAGAACGCCTCGCGAATCAGCCCGCGCCCGACAGACATCACGGCCGACATGATCGTCAGCCCGATAATCACGACATCAAAGACCCAGGGTGGCGCCACGTCAGAACCCTCTACTCGGAATCCCCGCCCAACACGTCCACGAGGTCCTGCAGTCTGGATAGCCCATGGACCGCCATGCCGTCGACTGTATCTGGCGCCCCTGCCGGTACGAAAGCCCTTGAAAAGCCAAGCCTCGCTGCTTCGCGCAGCCGCGGTTCGATCCTGCCAACGGGTCGAATCGCGCCCGACAGCGCTACCTCGCCGAAAAACACCGATCCCGACGGGAAGGGCCGATCCATCAGGGCGGATGCGAGCGCCGCCGCTGCTGCCAGATCGCCTGCAGGTTCAGCAATCCGATAGCCGCCAGTAACACTGAGATAGACATCCCGCATGCCAAACCGCAGCCCACATCGCGCATCGAACACGGCGAGCAACATCGAAAGCCTCGGACTGTCCCATCCGACGATCGACCGGCGCGGATTGCCGGCAGCCTCCTGGCCCGCAAGCGCCTGCACCTCGGCCAGCACCGGCCGCGATCCTTCCATCGCCGCGAACACCGCCCGGCCGGAAGCCTCAGCCTCGCTTCCCGCGAGGAACAGCGCGGAGGGATCGCGCGCCGGGCTCAGCCCAAGCTCACCCATCTCGAACACGCCGATCTCGTCGGTGGGCCCGAAGCGGTTCTTCACCGATCTCAAGATGCGGAACTGATGCCCGCGTTCGCCCTCGAAATAGAACACCGCATCGACCATGTGCTCCAGCACGCGGGGACCCGCAATCTGCCCGTCCTTGGTGACGTGACCGACAAGGATCACAGCCGCGCCAGTCTTCTTGGCAAACCGCGTCAGCTCCTGCGAGCAGGCGCGCACCTGCGCCACGGAGCCCGGTGCGGCCTCGAGGCTGTCCGACCAAAATGTCTGCACACTGTCGATCACCACGACTTCCGGCGACGTGGCCTTCAGTGCTTTCAGGATCGATCGCAGGTCTGTCTCTGCCGCCAGCTGCACGGGCGCTGCTTCCACGCCGAGCCTACGGGCGCGGCCCTGAATCTGCGAGACGGCTTCTTCGCCGGAAATGTAAGCGCATCTTGTGCCCGCCCGCGCCATCGATGCTGCTGCCTGCAGCAGCAGGGTCGACTTGCCGATTCCGGGATCGCCGCCGACCAGAACTGCCGACGATCGTGCAATCCCGCCGCCGAATACGCGGTCCAGCTCGTCTATGCCTGTGGATATCCGCGCTGGCGGAGGCTCGGCCGAATTGAGCGGAGAGAACTCCACCGTGCCTGCGCGCGTCTTCGTTCCGGTTGTCGGGGCGGCCAGCCCTCCAGGCGTTCCGACCGCCTCTTCCACCAGCGAGTTCCAGGCCCCACATGCTTCGCATCGGCCCGACCATTTTCCATGGGCGGTTCCGCAGGACTGGCAGACATAGGCAGTGGTCGATTTGGCCATGCCGCAAACTGGCAGGTCAGGCGATTCACCGCCAGTCCGCCCGATTTGCTGGCCAACTGCCAAATTCGGGCAATCCCCATGTTTGCTATGGGGCAAGCAGGTAGTAGCGTTCGGCGTTCCGACAGAGGAAAATTCCCATGGCGCGTTACAACAGCATCACCGAAACGGTCGGGCGTACGCCCGTCGTACGCATCAATCGCCTCGCGCCCGAGGGCGTGAACCTCTGGGTCAAAGTTGAGGCCTTCAACCCGCTCGGCTCGGTGAAGGATCGTCTCGCGCTCGGTGTGATCGAAGCAGCGGAACGCTCAGGCGAACTCAAGCCCGGCCAGACCGTCGTTGAGATGACCAGCGGCAACACCGGCATCGGCCTTGCCATGGTATGCGCCGCCAAGGGTTATCCGCTTGTCATCGTCATGCCCGAAAGCTTCTCGATCGAGCGCCGCAAGCTGATGCGCTTCCTCGGCGCCAAAGTGCTGCTCACGCCTGCGCCGTTGCGCGCCACGGGCGCAATCACCAAGACGATCGAACTTGCGAAGGCGCATGGCTGGTTCATGACGCGCCAGTTCGAAAATCCGGCGAACCCCGACTATCACGAGAAGACCACGGCCCGCGAAATCGTCGATGACTTCAAGTCGGATGGTCTTGACTACTTCGTCACGGGCTACGGCACTGGCGGCACACTGAACGGTGTCTCGCGCGTGCTGATGCGTGAGAGCCCCCGCACCAAGATCGTGGTGTGCGAGCCGACCGACGCCCCGCTGATCTCCAGCGGCCAGTCGCAACCGCGCAATGACGATGGCACGCCGTCAGCCGGCCACCCCGCATGGAAGCCGCACCCGATGCAGGGCTGGACGCCAGACTTCATTCCCAAGCTGACGGGTGAAGTGGACTGGTCACGCATCAGCAAGGTCATCACCATCACCGCCGCCGATGCGATGAAGTGCAGCGTCGATCTCGCCCAGAAAGAGGGCGTGTTTGTCGGCATCACCTCGGGCGCCGCCTTCGCGGGCGCGCTTGAAGTGGCGAAGACGGCCCCCAAGGGCTCCAACATTCTCGCCATGCTGCCGGATACCGGCGAGCGCTATCTCTCGACGCCGCTGTTCGCCAACACGCCTGCAGAGATGACGCCGGAAGAAACCGAGATCATGAAATCGACGCCCTACGCCGCGCCGGCTGCCTGATCGCTGGCGGGCGGGGCACGGCCATGTCCGATCTGGAAAAACTGTTCACCGGCATCGCGCGCTATGCAGCTGAGCGCCGCGCGAACGATGCCGATCGTCCGCATCGCCCCGCAGCCGGTTACGCCGAGCAGCTGGAGCGTTTCCAGCTGCCGG